>CAZTWR010000127.1:3151-5569 GCA_964618055.1 uncultured Pirellulales bacterium
AAAGAAATATAATATTACTCCAACAATTACAACAAATAATATAACAACAATACTGAATTAAAGCAAGTAGCAATAAACGGTAGAAAAAACAAGCGAGCTTCCCCCAAAAGCATCGGCAAAGCTCAGGGGGTATTGTTTATTGTCAAGATTTCGAGGGCGTAAATAAAGAGAAGTGAAAACAAGGCAAGGAAAGTGCGGAGTGTTTGCTTTTGTTTCAATTTTTCTAAAAAAAACGTTGTATTGGATGATTGCTTTCGATATATTGGCTGCTGAAATCCCAGGCGATAGACTTGGGTAGAATTGAACGGTACAAGGAAGATGTAAAAGTGATTTATCATTTTTTTGAAAGGGACGAGCACAATGGCTAAAGAATTAGTTATCATAAGTTGTGTTGTTGCAGTGGTGGTTTCAGCATTTTCAGGCTGTGAAACAATGGGTGAGGCCGATGTTGAGACTGAAACTCCAAAATTCGTTCTGCGCGTAAATTGTGCAGCCTACGAGCCTTACACTGACAAGGCGGGCAACCTGTGGCTGCCGGACCAATATATGGAAGAAGGCAAGACGTGGGGCGTTCTCGACGGCATGATTGTAGACAGGGGCGATTTGGGTATTACCGGCACCGACGCACCGAGGATTTATGAGACCGAACGCTACATGATGTCGGCATACGAGTTCAAGGTGCCCAACGGCAAATATACAGTTCGACTACACTTTGCTGAGACGTATTATGGGATAACTGGCGAAGGTCAAAGGGTCTTTTCCGTAACCATTAACGACAAGGTCGTTCTTGAGGACTTCGACCCTTATAAGAAAGCTGGCGGCTCGGAAAAACCTATAGTCAAGGAGTTCAAAGGCGTAACGATAACTAATGAAGAGCTGGTCATAGGCTTCATAAGTAATATAGAGAATCCCGAGATTAACGGCATCGAAATACTTTCTGAGTAATCCAGCAAAACATATACTATTTGATTTCGCATCTAAGCAGCGCTTATTTGTTGGTCATGTGCGCATTTTGTCAGGTTCGCAGTTGAGGGAAATTCGATTATATTGCAATCCCGCACCGCAGATTGATGCGGGACGGATTTTTGACAGGGAATAAGTGGTGGCAGAAAAAGGGGCGGTTGTTCTACTAAGCGGCGGCCTTGATTCAGCTACAACTTTGGCCATAGCCCGCAGCGAAGGTTTCCAGTGCCACGCCTTGACTTTCAGATATGGCCAACGGCACCAGCGGGAAATTGAGGCTGCAAAGAAAGTAGCTAATTCTCTTGAAGTAATCGAACATCGCTGCATCGATGTTGATTTAGCTTGGTTTAGCGGTTCAGCACTGACCGATTCGACTATCAAAGTGCCGAAGGATGGAACCGATTTGGGCAGGCCAGGCCGAATACCACCGACCTATGTACCTGCCCGCAACATAATATTTTTAAGTTACGCGCTTGCCTGGGCCGAAGTGCTTGGTGCGTTTGATATCTTCATAGGTGTCAATGCAATCGACTACAGTGGCTATCCTGACTGCCGGCCTGAATTTATAACGGCTTTTGAAAGAGTAGCCAATCTCGCCACTGCAGCGGCAATTGAGCGTAAAGGCCGATACCATATTCACACACCAATTATAGATATGACAAAGGCCGAAATCATCCTCACCGGCATAAAGCTCGGCGTCGATTTTTCCCTTACCCACAGTTGCTACGACCCGGATAAGCAGGGCAGAAGTTGCGGCCGGTGTGATTCCTGCAGATTAAGATTAAAGGGCTTTGCTGAAGCAGGCCTGAAAGACCCCATTGACTATGTAAAATAACAGTTGCAAGTAATTTGTCATTCCCGCGCAAGCGGGAATCCATATTGAAAAGCGAAAAATGCACGTAAGCGAAATCTTCTATTCCTTACAGGGCGAGGGATTTGGGGCTGGTATTCCCAGCGTGTTTGTGCGTTTGGCAGGCTGCCCCCTACGATGTAGGTGGTGCGACACAAAATATGCCTGGGACAATGAAGCAGGAAACAATTACAGCATTGAAAAAATCCTCCAAAAAGTTCAACAATGGCCCTGTAGATTTGTAGTGATAACCGGCGGCGAACCAATGATAGATTCAGACTTACCAGAGTTGGTGCAAAAATTAAAAGCGTCTGAGAGGCACATAACAATTGAAACAGCGGGGATTGCATTCATGCCGGATTTAGCCTGTGATTTAATGAGCATCAGCCCAAAGTTGAGTAACTCCACTCCTGCTGAGCCTGAACTTGCTGCGATCCACGAAAATTCGAGGTTGGATATAGCCGTCTTACGCAAGCTAATTGATAATTATAAATACCAGCTAAAATTTGTGGTAGATTCACAGGACGATTTGGCGGAAATACAGCAAACGATAGAGAAACTCGGAAACGTCGATTCAGAAAAGGTAATGTTAATGCCGCAGGCAG
>CAZTWR010000128.1:0-5562 GCA_964618055.1 uncultured Pirellulales bacterium
TCGAAAATATTTGAAGATTTTGCAAGTGCACAAGAGCACAAAGTATAAGAGCACAAGGGGGCGAAAATTCAGGCATAAGTTGCCCAGATAAGTTAGGTGCATAAGAGCATAAGAGCATAAGTGCGGAGGAAAGGAAGCTGGATCCCCGACTACGAATTTCGGGGACAGGGGAGCAAAAGGAGGAAATCGTAAATTGAAAATTTCCGGCTTGAGTTTGGTGAGAATAGAGGGGATAATACTTGCCACATTTTTTCAAAACAGACAAGGGCTAACTGCGGAGAATAAGGATGATTAAAGAGAAAACTGGTTTTATTTTGGGTGCTGGAGCTAGTTGCCCCTACGGCTATCCCACTGGGCGGGAATTGCGTCAAAAAATTTGTTCTAAATTCGTCAACGACAGCATAGAATATTTCAATGCACAAGGGGAAAGAGAAAGAAAACTATTTGCTGCTGTACAAAAACACGAAGCTGAGCGATTTGTGGAAGTATTCCGTAAATCCAGTACAAAGTCGATAGATTTGTTTTTAGCCTGGAACCCTGAGTTCAAATTAATGGGAAAATGGGCTATTATTTTTAGGATTCTTGCTGCTGAGCAAACCAGTCTGTTTAGAGAAAGTATGCAAAATAGCGATCAAGACTGGTATTCATACCTATTTCAAAGATTGACAGATGACCTCATAAACAAAGAAGATTATAAACAGTTAGGTAAAAACAACATATCATTCGTTACATTTAATTACGATAGGTCTATAGAGCACTTTTTATATGAAAGCCTTTTGAATTCTTTCAGCGGTATTGGTGAGATGGAAATTGTCGAACAGCTAGATAAACTTAAAATTATTCATGTTTTTGGTCAAATAGCTGGATTAGATTGGCAAGATATGCCTCGCAGGTTTGAGTACGGAAGGGCTACGCGTTCCATCAATATGGCAAGCCTAGTTAATAATTTGAAAATAATATATGAGGAAAACTATAATCCTGAGCTAGAGGAAATTCACAAATTGACAAGTGATGCTGAGCGTATCTTCTTTCTTGGTTTTGGCTACGCGAGAGAAAATCTCGAAACGTTGAAAATTCCTCAAATATTGAATAGTAAGCAAGAAATATATGGTACTGCCTTGCACTTCAAAAAAAAGAAATCGAATCAGTAAAAGGTATTTTCCCTCAGAGTTCGCCTCCTTATGCACCTACTGTATATATAGAGGACGTAGATTGCCTTACGTTATTAAGAGAATATTTATGAAGCCAGTATCCTGCATTCTCGAAGATAGGTTCGAAAAATACTAAGAACAGCGTATTTTTTGCCCTGCCCATGCGGGTTATGAATAAAAACTGGCGGAGAAAATTAAATGTCTGGATTATATAAGAAAATCAGAAGAGTCATTTTTTTGACTACATATATATTCCTTTTGCTTTTCTTTCTATGGCGGGTCTTGTTTGAGCCAGTGCTAGATTTCCTACCTTTTGGACCTATATATACAGATGTGGCGAAGAGAATAGAATCTCCCGACCATACCAAAACCGCTCTTCTTATTCGAAGGAGTGGGTGGGACTTGAACTTCGCAGTTAAGATTAAAGAAAAGCGAAGAACCAAGACGTTGCATTGGACGGGGGATTTTGTCCCCGATCTTTCTGCTGACTGGAAAGAGCAAATTATCTGGTCAGACGATTCAAGCTTCCTTGTTATGACAGTGGAAGAGCCACCACAAAGGCTACTTGATGGAAGTTTGCGACATAATAAGAAGTATATGTGGGCTTATGATTTCAAAGACAACAAAGAATACAGAGGATACGAAGAATACTATACAGATACAATTATAGATATCTTAAACTCGAGAAGTAAAAAGAATAAAATAGATTTAATAAAACCTTCCACGCAACCTTGAGTTTTGTAGGATGGCTAGCTGTGTTGCCCATGCGGGTTATGAAAGAAGGATTGGCCTAACAAAATCAAAAGTTAAAAATCAAAATGCAAAAGTGCGGAAGCGCCTTCAGCGTAGAAAAGTAAACAGATTCTTCGCGTGCGCTCAGAATGACACCATGGATTCCTGCTTTCGCAGGAATGACAACCAAGATTGCCGTGCTCCTTCGACCTTGCTCAGGACAGGCTTCGCAGGAATGACAAACCCCGTCATTAAAATGACGGGGCTAAACAATAAGTGGGTAGATGAAAGAAAAAATGTCGGGATGGGAACTGGATCCCAGATAAGGATATTCTGGGACAGGTAAGCAATCCTCGCGTATGCAACCCCGGCGTGAAACGCAGGGCTAAATACAAACGCCCAAACGACGGGCGTTGATGGGGTTACAAAAAAGCAGACCTCACGTAGGTACCCCAGGGTAAAACCCTGGGCTAAATACAAACGCCTAAACGGCAGGCGTTGATGGGTTACAAAAAAGCAGACCTCACGTAGGCACCCCAGGGTAAAACCCTGGGCTAAATACACCGCTGGCTTTGCCAGCGGTTTTGGGTTAAAATTCTGATATGGCAAAAACAATTGGGTATATGATTACGTGGACGACATATGGGACGTGGTTACAAGGCGGGGAGAAGGGATTCGTCAAAGATGGCGAGGTTCGTGGGGAGAATATTGCAATTAAAAAAGATTGCGAAAAGAAGTTAGAGGGTGAGCTGGTGCGGTTGGGTCGCAGTGAGAAGAGCGCTGTGAGGGATGCGATGCTGGAGGCGGCAAAACGATTCCGACAAAAGATACTTGCAATAACGGTATGTTCGAATCATTTGCATATAGTCGCAGAGTATGTTGATGTTCCGGTAAGCGTATTGGTGGGTTATTACAAGAACGCCGGACGAGCTGCGCTAAAGAAAGGCAGGTTTGAGGGGAAGGTGTGGACAAAAGGGTATGATAAGAGGTTTTGTTTCAGCGAGAAAGATTTAAAAGCGAGAGTTGATTACGTAAATAAGCACTGAAAGGGGAAAAAATGAGAAGAAGGAAGTATGGTTTAATTGTGTTGGTGTTTGTGGTAGCAGCGGCGGGATGTAGCGCTGAAAAAATGAGCGTTGTTGCGGAAGGTGCGAAAGTGGAAAAATTAGCCGGCGGATTTAAGTTCACGGAAGGGCCGGCGGCTGACGCTAAAGGAAATATATTCTTTACAGATATTCCCAATAACCGAATTCATAAGTGGTCCTTAGACGGTAAGCTGTCAACGTTTCGCAAAAAATCCGGAGGGGCCAACGGCCTATTCTTCGACAAAGCTGGAAACCTGCTGGCCTGCGAAGGAGGCGGGCGAAGGTTAGTATCAATAACCCCCAAAGGGAAAGTAAAGGTGCTGGCTGATAAATATGACAATAAAAAGTTCAACAGTCTAAACGACCTCTGGATTGACCCGAAAGGCGGAGTTTACTTTACCGACCCCCGCTACGGCCGGAAAGATAATATGGAGCAGGATGGGGAGCATGTGTATTATCTCTCGCCGGAGCGTAAAAGAATAATCCGGGTAATTGATGATATGGTCCGGCCTAATGGAGTAATAGGGACTGCCGACGGCAAGGGCCTTTACGTTGCAGACCATGGCGGGAGAAAGACGTTTGTATATGCCATCAATGAAGACGGGACACTGTCGAATAAAAAACTCTTTGCGCCGGAAGGTTCCGATGGGATGACTATAGATAATGAGGGTAATATCTACCTGACGACCAATGTGGTGGCGGTTTATAACAAAAACGGCAAAAGAATTGAAACAATTGAGGTCCCTGAGCGGCCTGCCAATGTCTGCTTCGGCGGCAAAGATGAACGGACACTCTTTATCACGGCGCAAAGCTCATTGTACTCGTTGCAGATGCGGGTGGCTTCAGGGGCGCAGCTTTAGTGCTCTGGATTCCTGCTTGCGCAGGAATGACAAACCCACGCAATAAATTGCGTGGGTTAATATAAAGACATTGCGTTGCCGTGCCGGCAACGGCTAAACGGCGGAGTGCGCTTCGAAACAAAAGTTTTTGGGGAAATAGTTACTTGTAGAGCAGAAAATAAGGTATAATGTCTCGTGGTGAGTGGTATTTAGGAGTATTTATGTCAGGTCATTCTCACTGGGCAGGGATAAAATATAAAAAGGCGGCCGTTGACGCAAAACGCGGCAAGATGTGGAGCAAATTAGCTCGAATGATAATAGTCGCCGCCAAGACCGGCGGGGGTGACCCGACAGCGAATCTGCCGCTGCGATATGCAATCGATAAGGCCAAATCGGCCAATATGCCGAAAGACACGATTGAAAAGGCAATCAAAAAAGGGACCGGTGAGGTCGAGGGGGTCAATTTTGAAGAAGTACTCTACGAAGGCTATGGGCCGGGCGGAGTGGCTATAATGGTTGAGGCACTGACAGATAACCGTAACCGAACGGGGCCGGGAATTAGGAGACTATTCGAGAAGCACGGCGGCTCGGTAGGGACAAGCGGATGCGTCAACTGGATGTTCAGTAAGAAGGGATTTATTACCGTCAACACTGGCGAAGCCGATGAAGAGCAGCTTTTGGAAATTGCTCTGGATGCAGGCGCGGATGATATGCAAAATACGGGGGAACTATTCGAGATAACGTGCGAGCCGGCTGCCTATGAGCAGCTAAAGGATACACTAAAGGAGAAGGATATTGCAACTCAGGTCGCTGAGATTTCGATGGTTCCACAGAATACCGTGCAGGTCAGCGATGAAGCAACGGCTAAAAAAATAATTTCCCTGATGGAAGCTTTCGAAGACCACGACGATGTTCAAAATACATACGCTAATTTTGACATACCCGATGAAATAATGGCTCGTATATCGTGAATCGTATCTCGTATCTCGTATAAATCCGAATATCGAAATTCAAATACCAAATGTTCAAAACATAATTGGTGTGGGTTATTCGGAAAGCTGTTTTATTCGCTGCTTTGCAAGTTGGTATTTATCCTTGTCTAATCTGCTGACAACTTCACGTCCGGGGTACATTATCCGAAACTGATTACGATAGGCATCTTCAATTTCAACTGCCTTTTCATACTGGGCGATGGCGATACCTGTGGCAGAGCTATCGGTCTTGCCAAGTTGTTCAGCGGCTTCGGCCATTTTGACTCGCAGTCGGCCACAGCCAGGGTAATGCTCAACGGCAGACCAAACGCTATCAAGCGCATAATTTAGCCAATCGAATTTTTCCTGCCCAGGTTCGGTTTTTGCGAGCAGATTATAGACGTCGCTTAGCTTTTCATAATTTTTGTAATCGGCCTTATCACGAGCAACGGCAGCGAGAAAACAAGCCTCGGCCTTTTTGAGCAAGGCCGGTTGTACACTCGGTATTTCGTTGTAATGTTGTAAGTAGAGCCTGCCGTTGAGGCCCGGTGCCGTTGGGTCCAGCTGGTCCTGTTCGGCTGCCTCGTCCAGAAGCTGGTGGGCATATCCAAACTGTTGTCCCTGTCGGATTGCCTGCAGATTGCGAGCTGAAGTTTTTGCCACCGGGACCAACGCATAATTAAAATAGCCCCAAATTATTACCAGCCCAGCCGCTGGCAATATTATTCTTGCAAAAAGAGGAGGTTTTAGAACAAAGGTCGGCCGGGAGTTCTGTCGGAGGTCT
>CAZTWR010000129.1:0-5558 GCA_964618055.1 uncultured Pirellulales bacterium
ATACATGAGGAAAAATTTGGTGCTGATACCTAAGGCTTAAATAGCTATGCGATAAATTTCCCAAGTTTACACCCCCGACTACGACCCCTGCCTAAAACGTACTGGGGCAGGCAGATTTTTTAAGGCGCGAATTTTCAGCTGGAGCGGAATTTGAAATTTCTTACAAACATTTCAAGAATACTCTTGACAGCGGAGGGTAAGGGCATATAATGCACAATGCGGCCTCTTGTGTTGTTTTCTCTTGCTTGTCTTCTAAGGACAGGAGGCTGTGATGGAGACATACAACTTATCACTTCGATTTTGCAAAACTTTATCAAAAGATAACGGCGCACAATGTCTGCGCCGTGAAAATAACCAATCCGCCTTCGCTAAAGCTACGGCGGACAAGCTTTTTTGGCAGGCCACAAAAAGGCACAAAAAGATGTAAAGAAATGAGCCACAGAGGAGAATAATATTTTTTGCCACAAAGGGCACAGAGATAAAAGTGCAAAAGTCATAAGTGCAGAAGACAAAAAAGGAGGCAGAGCCGATGAAAAAAACAAGCTGTAATTGTGAAAAGTTGTCGTGTAAGCATTAGCAACTATTAACAATTTATTCTGAAAGGGTAGAAAAATGGAAACTGCAAAAATGCTAAAAATTTGGTTTCTGGCTTTGGGCCTTTCGGCCTATTCAGGGCAGTTGGTCGGCGCAGAGCCGATGGGGACGGCATTTACCTACCAGGGACAGCTCTACAATGAAGGTTATCCTGCCAACGGTCGCTATGATTTCCAGTTCAAGCTGTACGACGGTAACGACCCATGTGATGCCAACCCGATAGGCGGTGACGTCGACGTAGCTGATGTGAATGTAGTTGATGGCTACTTTACGGTGAAACTGGACTTTGGCAGCGATGTTTTTACCGGTGATGGTCGCTGGCTTGGAGTCGGCGTCCGTCCGACAGATATGAACGACTCCAATTATACCCCGCTAAATCCACCGCAGGAAGTAACGCCGACGCCGTATGCGTTGCAAACCCGTGGGATATTTGTAGACGACGCCGGCAATGTCGGTATCGGGACAACGGGGCCAAGTACTAAGATGGATATTCAAGGAAATCTTATAGTGGGAAGTGGTGGAACTTTCACTAACACAGAGGGCTGGGAGTCTGTGGTTGATTTATATGGAGCAAGTAATAGCAGACTATCAGCCAGAACAAGCATTGTCGATAATCGTTTCACTGCTCATAATACCGGCGGTTTCGCGGGAGGACCAGCCGGCATTGTTGGCACCAGAAGTAACCATTCTCTTGAGTTTATAACAAACGGTATTAGAAGAATGACAGTGAAATCTGACGGCTTTGTCGGTATCGGGACAGAATTCACCCCTGCATACGACTTAGATATAGCTAAGGATGACCCAAATGGTAATGTGTTTTTTGTCCTACATAACCTAGATGGCGCAAATCCAGACAAATATATGGCATATGGGATCTATGGATCTAATTATTTAGGAACTCTTTTTGGACTTCCTGTGGCAGGACAGGCCACAATTCATTCTGGTGGCCCGACTTATCTTAGCATTGGAACGCTTCATTCTAACCCTCTTATTTTAGGCACTAATAACGCAGAACGGGTAAGGATTGATTCCTCCGGCAATGTCGGCATCGGCACAACGAGTCCAACAGAAAAACTGGAGGTAAACGGAAATCTTAAGGTTACAGGAAATATTACCGGTGGTCTGAAGACTTATGATAGCGGTTGGTTTGCAGTATCAACAAATACTACTTATTCCAAAACCCACAATTTGGGAACTACCAAAGTTCTTGCAGTAATATATGTAGCAGCTGATTCTTCAGGCACGCATATGAGCACACCTACAGTTAATAGTGATGAGATGATATTAGTCAGCCAAATTACTACAACAACGTGTGTTCTTAGAACAAGAAGTTATATAGCAAGACATTGGAATGGCTCAGATTGGGTTAATTCGTCTCACGCAAGAATAATAATGTTGGCATTAGAATAAATTAGAGGAAATTATGAAGAAAATTACATAAGGATGTGATGTGAAAAAATTCTGAAAGGGTAAGAAAATGAGAAGAAAAATTTTAACAACAGTATTTGTTTTTTTGCTGGCTCTGGTTGTTGGTCAGAGTCACGCAGAGCTGATGGGAACAGCTTTTACTTATCAAGGGCAGCTCTACGATGAAGGTTATCCAGCCGATGGCCTGTATGATTTTGCGTTCAAGCTCTATGATGCAAACAGTGACGGTAACAAGGTGGGAGCTGACGTCAACATGGCTGATGCGGATGTGAACGATGGCTATTTTACCGTGAAATTGGATTTTGGTAGCAGTGTTTTTGATGGTAATGCCCGCTGGCTGGAGATAGGTGTTCGGCAGGGTGTGCTTAGCGACCCCAACGTATATACTGCTCTTAGTCCACGGCAGGAAATAACACCTGCACCACACGCTATTTATGCTGAGAGCAGCAACTGGAACAATTTGATTGATGTTCCCTCTGACATTGCAGATGGAGATGATAATACACAGTTAAGCGAAGCTCAAGTAGACTCCTACGTTGCAAACAACGGCTATGTTAGCTCCTGGGGTGATATCCCGGACATTCCGGCAGATATTGCTGATGGAGATGATGTTGGTGGCGGTTTAACGCTGCCGTACTCGGGGAATATTTCAACCAGCGGCAATGCCTTTTACATCAAGAATACCGGCAGCGGTAACGCCGGCTACTTTGAGGCTACAGGCACCACCTATGGCTGGGGTCTCTATGGTGGGACCTCGGGCGGATCTGGTACAGGTGTCTTTGGCGAAGCCTGGGGCAGCTACGGCCACGGGGTCTATGGATCATCCTCAGGCAGCGGTGGTGAGGGCGTTCATGGCTTTGCCAGTAATACTGATGGAACCAGCGCCAACGTCGGCGGCTACTTTGAGGCCAGAGGTGGCAATGGCCGCGGCGTCTACGGCAGTGCTTCTAATAACGGCGATTACACCAACTATGGTGGGTACTTCAGGGGTTATGGCACTTCTAGCCGTGGTGTCTTCGGCTGGGGTAAGGCTTACGACTTTTATGCCGGAGGGCCAGGGACAAACTACGGTCCTTTCACAGGTGCCCACGAAGTTAAGCTATCTGATAATTTACATTGGGATGCTAAGTCGGGGATGATTGTCTCCGTTACCGGAGAGGTGCAGGCGAGGTACGATGATGATGGTGTCATAGCCATCTCTTCTACGCTGCCAACTGTCAAGCTTAGTGAAGTGGCGAATGATAAGGCAGTATTCGGGGTTTTTGTTGCTGAAAGTCCTTTACCCAAAGACCACTGGTACAGGGCAAAGGAAGGTGAATGCTTTGCAACGGTTAATGCCCTAGGCGAAGGCCGGGTATGGGTCTGTAACATAAATGGCAAAGTAGAAGTCGGTGATTACATCACAACATCGGCTGTACCTGGCTATGGCCAGAAACAGTACGATGACCTGCTGCGTTCCTGCACCCTTGGCAAGGCGATAGAAACCGTTGATTGGGATTCCGTAACAGAAACCATCGAGTTTGATGGTAGAACATATAAGATATACCTTATTGCAGTGGTTTATACAAGTGGATGATTAAGCCATGTTCTTGTAAAGGAGATTCAGAATGGAACTGATTAGTCTAAAAGCCTTTGTCCAAAAGGGCGCCATTACGTTATTAGTGGTATGGTTGCTGATGGCTGCCCCAGCATCGAGCCAAACCGGCGGTGATTATGACCTCAGTTGGAGCACGGTTGACGGCGGAGGCGGGGTAAGCAGTGGCGGGCAATATAAGTTGTCTGGCACGATTGGTCAGCCAGATGCTGGATACTCGGCCGGCGGCAGTTATGAGCTCTTCGGTGGTTTTTGGGCCATCGATTGCTTCCCCAGCACGCATCCGGATTACGCCGAGTGGGTCAATGTTGGAAAGCCTACTTGTTGGTGCTATCCGAGACAGTGCCACGGCGATGCTGATGGCCTACCGGAGGGTAAATCGAACTACTGGGTCTCGCAGCCCGACTTGGATATTCTGCTGGCCGCGTGGAGTAAGCCGATTGCCGGTTTGAGCGGCAATCAAATTTGTGCCGACTTTGACCATGAGCCACAGGGTAAAAGTAACTTCAGGGTCTCGACCAATGACCTGGGAATTCTTCTGGCGAACTGGTCGATTCCTGATAAACCTGACCCGAACTGCTTCGAGGGCTATTAGTGGGCAACCCCGTGTGAAACGAAGAACCCCCTAACACCTTCGGGTTAGGGGGCTAAACATAAACGCCCAAAAGGCGGGCGCTGAAGGGATAAACATAAAGCGGAGAATAACCCCTAAACATAATAAGGAAAAAATGATATAATTTCGGCATGAGAAAAACACTTGGATATATGGTGACATTTACAACATACGGGACATGGTTGCAAGAAGATGAGCGAGGGTGGGTGAAGAGAGGGACCGTCTATGAGGAAAATGCAGAGTTACACAATGTGAATGAAAACCGTATGAAGGGAAAAGCAGCAAGGTTGAGGAAAAGAGAAAAAGAGATTGTGCAGGAGGCAATTTGTAGAAAAGCAAAGGCGCTAGGGGAAAAGGTATTGGCGATATCAGTCTGGTCAAATCATGTTCATATCGTGCAAGGGTATAGTGGGCGGCCTATAGAAGAAACAGTTCGGATTTATAAGAACACCACATCAGCGGCATTGAGAAGAAGCGGGTTTGAGGGTAAGGTGTGGACGAGAGGGTTCGATAAGAGATTTTGCTTTGATGAGAAGTCGCTGAAAGATAGAATCGACTATGTGCGAAGGCATGATTAGCAAACCTGTCTAAACATAGTTTCGTATACAATAGTATATATAGTATATAGAGCATAAAGCCCTAAAGCATTTTGGGTAGTGATTGGGTCTGGTGATAAAATGTCCGAATCTGACAATCAAAAGTTCAAAGAATACTGGAGAAAGACCGAGGTAATCAGAGAATACCAACGGATACTCTATACCTTTGGAAATATGGAGCTGCCTTATATATTCGCAGCTGAACACAGTCATTTTAAAGATAGAACGGTCGTCAGAAAAGGCGTTGTTCTGGTAGAAAAGCCGCATATACTTTTGCCCTGGTATAAGGGCGGGCCGGAGTTCAGAGAGGGTTTTGAACACGCTAACACAGTCCCTCCTGACGCTGTTTATCTTCTCAGAGCTATGGGCCTGCCTTATTCTCAAATAACCAACAAGCTGGTGGCCACGGAACAAATCGAATACGGTCGTCTAAGGGATGTTTTAGAACAATTGAACAGAAAGTTAGAGGACCAGGAAAATACGGAAACAGGACTTATAAAAGGCGCCGCCGGCGGAGCAGATATTTCTTTGATGAGATATTCGATAGGACTTATGATTAAATCTGCATCAGAAAATGTGAGGGAGTTTTTCGAACACCTGAGGAAACAAAAAGGAGAACCAATAAGGCCTGATGAAAAGATTACCGATGATGACATAAGAAGATTGTTTGAATAGGAACAGCCTTGCTATGCCATATAATATTCGGCTTGTGAGTACATACCCGCCGCGAAGG
>CAZTWR010000130.1:0-5160 GCA_964618055.1 uncultured Pirellulales bacterium
CTTCGTCGCGGTAAAATTGGCTTTGTTTGGGTTCGTTTTGACCAAGTGTCCATTGTCGATTTTTCGTTGTAATTCGTTGTTGAAATTGGGGTTATAAACATTTGACTTTTTCGGAAATTGGGTTTGTTTTGCATAATTTCATAGCCACAAAGACACCAAGGCACAAAGGAACAAAGTAAAAAAGGAGAAGTTTAAGCTAAAAATCGTGTTTTGGTTTTTCATAACGTAATATCTCCCTCCCATAATTTGGACGAACATGCGCATTTCTGTCGAAAAATTGGGAATTTTTCGAGGGCAGAAAATTTATAACTACTTATATAGAAAGAGTTAAAAAAATTTAGATTTTGCCGTTTTTGGTGTGTGGGTAGCTGCAGTTTTGGTTGACCCGTCTTCGCCAAAAGGCTTCGCCGCGGTCTGCGCTACGCTACGAGAGGACACAACAGCAAATTATAATGATTGCGGGAGTTTAATTTGCTGAATTTCGGGGGGATGTATTTCATAGTCTAAATCCCTTTTTTGAAGTATTTCTGAATATCTTGAATCATTATGGTGTTACCATCCATTATTTGAGAGGGTATCGGAATCACGATACGCACAGAACTATTAAAGGTAAAAATTGCATATCCGTCTGTGATTCTGCTTTTGGCTGGTATTATATTTAAGCTTATTTCGGCAAATTCAGTTTTAGTAAGATGACAAATTGGATTGCCAACAGATTTGCACGTTTGGTCAAGTTCAAAAGTTGCATTACAGAATGTCTGATTATTTACAATCTTTGTATATATATTAGCTGGAGACACCTTCATCCCAAGAAGGACTTCTTGTCCTTTCATAAATTGAATGTAACCACTGGGGTACTGCACCAAAGAAACACTGTTCGGTTCAAGTCCCACCACAACAGTTGCGGTGCCTGTTCTTAAAGGTTGTTTGTAAGGGTCAGTAGTGGGAAATGGGACAATTAGCCTATCCCAAAAAGGTACTATAATTAAAATAGTAATAATCAGAGGAACGAAATAAGTTATGCAATAACGGCGAACTTTTGGTTTGTTCCGAACACAATTCATTAATGGCAAGGAAATGACAAGCGTCAAATATATAGTTATCGCGATACCAATTGCTCCAAAAGCAGGATTGTCTGTCCAATTTGCTACTATCTTGCTAACCCACCATCCTGTAACGAACGTGAGAACAGGAAAGAAAGGATTGTTTTTTGCCTGCTTAAAAAACAGGATAATTTTTGAGATATGCCAAACCATATTATTATCATATAATCGCCCCTTGCTTTGTCAAATATACAATTCCGGTTTATTTTCGTAATCCTTTGCAATATGATGGTTTAAAGTTGTTTTCAGCTTTTTGGAAATTGGTTTTTTTGCATGATTTGTTATTTTTGATTTTACCCCGCTCGCCGCGGGGGCTTCTAAACGTTTGCAGTTGCTGCCGGAGGCCGCGATGGTTTCGTATTGCGTAAAGAGGCCGAGCATGAGGCAGCACAAGCAAGTCAATCATTTATTTCAAGACAAAAGATATACTCTCTCACCCTAAAGAAGGAAGAAGTATTCCTCACGCAGGCAACCCCGGGTAAAACCCCCGCCGCGAGCAACGGGACTAAAAGAAATTGAGATTGCCGCGCTGCGCTCGGGATGACAAACCCCAGGCCGGAGTAACCCCCTGCAATGCAGGGGGCTAAATATGAATTTGTGGATAAAGAAAAAAGTAAGTTGTCGTGAGTAAATTGTCGAAAAATAATTGACAGGCACTGATTTGCCTTGTATAATCTTGTTGTATTTGCGTGAAAACATGCAAATACGAGCCTGAAACATCCCTAAGGGATGGTTACGGGATTACAGCAGGGCTTTAAATCTTCGGGTTTTTCGGTTGTCCCTCAGGGACGATTGACTTCTCGAGGCAGCCCAGCGGAGCTGTAATTGACCCTCCGTCGCACTTTGTGCTATGGAGGGCAGGCCGGAATAACTGTTAACGTTTATCAGGAAAGGTGTAAAAAATGAGTTCCAAGCCTCGTTCTTCGGCAGGTTCGGCTGCTTCTGCCGACAAATCCTCCCTCAAGGCAGGCGCCCAAATAATAGTCGATACGCTTATCGAGCTGGGTGTCGATACGATGTTCGGCTACCCGGGTGGTGTGGTGCTGCCTTTTTTTGACAGATTATATGATGCGCCGATTGAATTTATAATTCCACGTCACGAGCAGGGCGGCTGTCATATGGCTGATGCCTATGCTCGTGCCAGTGGGAAAGTCGGCGTTGTTGTTGCAACCAGCGGTCCCGGTGCGTGCAATTTGACTACCGGCCTTGCGACGGCGATGATGGATTCTGTGCCGGTAGTTGCCCTTACCGGCCAGGTCCGCACAGAGCTTATCGGCAACGATGCATTTCAGGAGGCTGATACTACCGGCATTACGCGTCCGGTTACAAAATACAATTGTATCGTTAAGGACGTTAAGGACCTGGCTCGGATAATTCGAGAAGCATTTTATATAGCTTCGACGTCTCGGCCGGGACCGGTGCTTGTTGATATACCAGTTGACATTCAGGTCGCCAGGTGTGATACAGCCGGGACAGTTGAGATGGACCTGCCGGGTTATCGGGTTCGGACGAAGGGCCATTCGAAGCAGATATCGGCTGCGGCGGCGGCGATAAATAAGTCGGAGCAGCCGGTGCTTTATGTCGGCGGTGGAGTTATCCTCGCTAACGCGAGTGAGGAATTAAGGGCGCTGGCCGAGAAAGCACATCTGCCGGTAACGATGACACTTTTAGGGCTGGGTAGTTACGACCAGAACAGACCCGAGTCGCTGGATATGCTCGGGATGCACGGTTCCGCTTATGCCAATTATGCTGTGCAAGAATGCGACCTGTTGATTGCTGTAGGTGCCCGCTTTGATGATAGAGTTACCGGCAGAATCAAGGGCTTTGCACCAAACGCAAAAATAGTCCATATCGATATCGACCCAACGAGTATATCGAAGAACGTTAATGTGGATATTCCTGTTGTTGGCGATGCAAAATATATACTGGCTGAACTGGCCAAGGAAGTAGAGTACCGTGAGAGAGAGAAGTGGTTTAAGAAAATCGCTGAGTGGAAGAAAAAATTTCCATTTAGCTACAACAGGAGTGCATCGACGGTTAAGCCACAGTATGTTGTCGAAGAGCTGTGCCGTCAGACCAGAGGCAGCGCAATTATAACGACGGGCGTTGGGCAAAATCAGATGTGGGCAGCTCAATTTTTCAGATTCAGTATGCCCAGACAGCTTATAAGCTCCGGCGGACTTGGCACAATGGGCTATGGTTTGCCGGCTGCCATAGGTGCACAGGTGGCCAGGCCGGATGCAACCGTTATTGATATCGACGGCGACCACAGCTTTAATATGACGATGACGGAGCTTTCGACGGCGGTCGAGAACAAATTGCCGATAAAGGTTTGCATTTTGAACAACGGCTATATGGGAATGGTTCGGCAGTGGCAGGAACTTTTCTATAATAAGCGTTACTCCAAAACCTACCTGTCCAACCCTGACTATGCGACTGTGGCCGAGGCGCTCGGCGCTGTCGGGATTACCGTCGATAAGAAGACCGACGTTCCCGGCGCTATTAAAAAGATGCTGGGGCAAAAGCGGCCCTGCGTTGTTGACTTTAGAGTCGAGCGGGAAGAAAATGTTTGGCCGATGGTTGCGGCCGGTAAAAACCTCAATGAGATGGATGGACTTGACATACTGGAAAGTATGGCATAAGAAAATAAAAAGGCAAAAACAATGAAGCATATAATAAGTGCATTGGTTGAAAACAAACCTGGTGTTCTGGCCCATGTTGCGGGGATGTTTGCCGCCCGGGCGTACAATATCGATTCGCTTGTAGTCGGCCGAACCGAAGACCCAAAGCTGAGCCGAATGACAATTGTTGTCATCGGCGATGACAAGGTCTTAGAGCAGGTTCGCAAACAATTAGCCAAGATTGTTCCTGTTGTTAAGGTTCAGGATTTTGTTGGTCAACCGGTGGTGGCCCGGGACCTGATGCTTATAACGGTTTCTGCCCCACCGGATAAACGACCAGAAATTTTATCATTGATAGAAATGTTCAGAGCCAAGGTGGTCGACATTGGCGCCAAGCAGCTAATGGTGGAGGTCAGCGGTCCTGAGACCAAGATTGAGGCCTTCATCGAGGCTTGCAAACCTTATGGCATCAAAAGCGTGGCCAGAACCGGAACAATCGCGATGCCGCGACAGGCAAAAACTGATACATCGCCATAAGGCGTCCTGCGGAAAACTAATATTCTCATTTTATGGGCTCTGTAATAAAAAGGCCGGCGTGATTGGGTCGGCCTTTTTTATTGATTGTCGGCAGGTTGGTGATTATGATATTTGCGTATGAGATTGGTGCTGACTAAATATGGTTGGCCACAGGTGGTTATTTTCCCTGCAATAGTGCTGGGGGCGATGATTCTCGTCGCTCGTCTCTCGTCGCTCGTCCCTCGTTTGAGTGGCTGGGCTATCATCTCGATAGAAGCAGGTTTAGCTGTTGTCCTGATATGGGTTTTGTCGTTTTTCCGGGACCCCGACAGACTTTGTCCCCAAGAAACGAACCTGCTGCTTTCGCCCGCTGATGGGAGGATAACCAATATCGAGATTGTTGAAGAAAACAACTTTATCGGCACAACTGCACTGAAGATCGGAATATTTTTGAGTATTTTTGATGCTCACATCAACCGCTCTCCGTGCAATATAAAAGTTGAAAGAATTACCTATAGACAAGGCAAACACAAAAATGCCGGAAACCCACATTCGGGACGGGTCAATGAGTCCAATGATTTGTTCTTAGTCAGAACCGACAGCCCTGAAGATAAGCTGGTCGTTCGGCAAATAAGTGGAGCGATTGCCCGGCGAATTGTATGTGCTATAAGAGAAGGGCAAAAATTAACTGGCGGTGAGAAGTTCGGGATGATAAAATTTGGCTCCAGAACGGAACTGTATGTGCCTGCTCGTGAAAACGTAAAGTGTCTGGTTCAAGTAGGTGATAAAGTCAAAGCCGGCCTGACGCCACTTGTAAGATACGAATAACGAATATCAAAATGCAAAATTAAGGAAGTCGTCCCTAAGGGACTCCACAATTTTAATTTTTAATTTTTGATTTTCTATAGATGACCAGATTA
>CAZTWR010000130.1:5170-5530 GCA_964618055.1 uncultured Pirellulales bacterium
AACCCTGGCTGCCTCAGTGAGTTTGGTTCGGCGGGTGCGATGTCAGCGATTGAAGTACATCACGGTCCTGCCGTCGCTGGTAACAATTCTAAATGGGGCATGTGGCTTTGCAGCCATTGCTTTTGCCAGCAAAGGCGCCGCCGCTGGCATTAACCATTTTTCCTATCATAAGCTTAGCTTGCCATATTTTGCTATGGCCGGATATATGATTCTGATTGCAATGATTGCCGATGTTCTGGATGGCCGGCTCGCCCGAATGAGCAAGAGCACTTCCAGCTTCGGCGGCCAGCTCGACAGCCTCTGTGATATAATCAGCTTCGGCGTGGCGCCGGCATTTTTGATGCTCAAAGTTCTTGAATA
>CAZTWR010000131.1:0-5414 GCA_964618055.1 uncultured Pirellulales bacterium
AAGACTGGCAAAGCTGGTCTGCTGCGATGTATCTTTATGCTGCTGAATCCGTAGAACAAAAAAGAACGCCTTTTTTCGAAGAGATTAGGCAAAGCGACAGCAAAGCTGATTAAAAAAGGGATTGAGTATGAAGAAACTAAAGACAATTGTAGTTGTTGTTATATCCTTACTGGTGCTTATAGTTGTGCTTCAGAATACACAATCGGTCGAGACTAAGCTGCTTTTTGTCACGATAACCATGCCACGCGCTTTTCTGTTATTCCTTGCGTTTCTGTTTGGCTTTGTTGTCGGCTCTATTTCAACTATAAGCTTTTCGAGGGATTAAGGATTATTGATTCCGCTGGAGGCGGAGCTTCGATATCAACGATTGATTAATGGATTGAGCTCGCTTCGCTCAGAATGACTCCGTTGGAGTAGATGACATTCTAAGCAATGGAACAGGCAGGTTGCGTTGTCGTGGCGAAGAGGGATTAAATGAAAAGAGACTAATGGGGGTCACCACTTAAGATAGCAGCTATAATGTCTGTAGAACAAGCCTATTGAGCGCATAGCAATTATCGCAGTTACCTGAACAGCGAGGTTTAACGCAAGATTGCCTGCGGTTATCGCAAAAGTGGAGTTTTCGAACTGTCTTGTTTGGGTTTCAAGAAGAGAAGCAGCGACAAGTAAAACCACGACTGTTAGATACGGTATAAATGCTCTGAGAATTGGTGCTAAGATGTAATCCGGCCTTAAGAGGGTGAGGTCTTTTCCTACGGCAGTGGTCAATATAGCCATTGGAAACAGAAACAACGCGAGGATGAACAGTGTTTGCAGAAGCAAATTAAGGCCGGTTCGCGCCTGCCACATATTTTCGTATGTCAAGCCTTTATCTTCCAGCAGCGCCAGTGCAATGATGAACGGCAGCTGCACGATAAACATAGTGTATAAGAAGATGAAAAATGGTTTGATAATGTACCACAGGAGGGCGACGCTCGTTCCGAGGTAAATTTCGGGCAGCTTGTCTATCTCAAAGGCGGTTTCGTAAATGATGTTGAGGTAAAAACCGAGCAGCCAGCCCCAGATAACCACAAATGAAATGTAGTTCATACAACAGGCTTTTGCGAGGAAGAATTTGAAGCAGACTATGGCAATGACGAACATCAAGGAGGTTGCGTTTTGGGGGTCGAAGAAAATTTTCCAACTGTTAATAAATACGGCGTGGTAAAAGCCAGGGATGGGCTCGCCCTTGGGTTCGGGTTCGGCTTTGATTTTTTGTGGGATTTCGTCGTCTTTGTGAGGGATTATGAAAATCTGTCCGCAGGTTAAGCATCTGGCACGTTTTCCTGCGTGTTTGCTGTCAAAGGCAATGATGGCATCACAGTTGGGGCAGTAGAACTTGATTGTCATATACTCGATACTTGATACTTGATACTCGATACTTGATACTCGATACTTGATACTCGATACTTGATACTCGATGCTCTGTGGCACGAGCTACGACTTAATCGCGCTTCATAATGTCGGTGAAGCTGGTGATATTGTTGACCCATTTTTGAGCTTCGAGCAGGTCAACTTTGTCTTCTTTTACGAGCATTGCCAGATGCTTTTCCATGGTTATCATTTTTTCATCGGGCCTGTCTTTGGTTTTTGTCTGCATTTGTGAATATAGCTGTTCTATCTTGCCGGTTCGAATGAGGTTGGCACAGGCGTAGTTATTATTGTTGAGTATCTCCATTGCTACGAGCCTTCCTTTGCCACCCTTTTTCGGTATGAGCTTTTGGCAGATGATGTAAGCAAGTCCGAGTGAGAGCTGATTTTGCACTTCGCTCTGTCTGGCCGGCGGGAAATAATCGAGGATGCGTGTTATAGTTCCGGTGGCATCTCTTGTGTGGAGAGTCGAGAAGACCAGATGGCCGGTCTCAGCGGCCATAAGTGTCATAGCTATGGTTTCCGGGTCTCGCATTTCGCCAACAAATATTATATCGGGGTCCTCGCGGAGCATTGCTCTTAATCCGTCAATAAAGGATTTAACGTCTTTTCCAATTTCCCGCTGGGAGATTATGGAATACTTCTGTTGGTAAATATACTCTATAGGGTCTTCCACAGTTATAATTCGGCAGGCACGTTTTTCGCTGATTCGGTCAATTAGTGACGCAATGGTTGTAGATTTGCCGGCACCTGTAATACCGGTTACGAGGACGAGTCCCTGCTTGCGATTGATGAGGTCCTGCCAGACGTTGTTAGGAAAGCCGATTGTTTCAACTTTTGGGATTTTCAGGGATAATGCTCGTATTGCAGCACAGAGTCCATCATTTTCCTTAAAGACGTTTATTCGAAACTGGAGAGAGCCATATCTGTAAGAGGAATCTACGCTGTATTGGCTGTGGAGTTTACTTAAGTTTTCGTCGCTTAAAAGGGGATAGATAAGCTGGGTTGCAATCTCTTCGGTTACGGTGAGGCCTTTGAGTTTTACGAGGTCGCCATCGATGCGATATGCAGGAGGTGCGCCAATTTTGATATGCAAATCTGAGACCCGCATAGCGCCTTTCTCCTCAAAGTAGGCCAGCATATTAAGAATGCTCCATTTGCCGAGATTTTCGGTTGAATAGACTTTTGCCGAAGCAGAATATTCTTCAGACATATATCACCTCTGCTTAATGTGGAGTGATTTGGCTGTTTATTTAGCCATTCTACTGCGGCAAATAGTATACAAGCAGTGATATGGGGAGCAAAGGCTAAATTTGTAATCTTTAGTCTGGACGGGCAACAAATTACAAAATACTAAGGACTAAATGTGGTTTTTGTTGGCTTTGTCGGGGAAGGTGGCTATAATCTCGTGGTGCGCCGGGCGTGAGCATATTGCGTAAAAAAGCAGCGACGTACGGAATACGAGATACGAGAGTTAGTATGCGAAAGAAAAAGTTATTTATTTTGGTTATGGCGGTTTTGGTGCCTGGTGCGGTTTCGTTTGCCATCAATGGTGGGGTTTCTCGGCAAAGAGCCCAGCCCTTTGTGGGTCAGGATTTGCACCTGTCAGGGCGGGAGGTTATAAGCTACCAGAGCGATACCGGCGAGCATACACTTGTTTTCCAGGACGGATTTTCGATGTCGATAGGGGCTAATCAATTTTTTAGTGATAGGGCAGTAGTGTGGCTGGAAGAGGTAACAACTGAATTTTTGGGCAGGACTTATATTGATTATAAGGTAAGGGTGTATCTTGAGGGTGGTGTGTCGGTTAAAAAAGGCAAAGGTGCCAAGACGACCGATTTGAGCGAGACGGTGGTTGAAGACGGCGGGTCGATGGTTGTTCAGTTTGGTGTGAGCGGCGAGGTTTTTGTAACAGCGGACAGAAGAGAGATTGCCGACCCTCGCGGATTGGAGCTTTATAAAAGAGCTGAGGCGGCAGTTGTACCAGTTGGGCCAAAGTTTGTTGTTCAACCGGAAGCACTGGTACCTGAATTGCCGAAAGAGAAAATTTGGCCAGAAAGACCCCCCAAAGAGGTAGTTGCTGCCCCCCCCAAACCTGAGAAAGTGCGTCCGCCAGTTCCTGTAAAGCCACGAAAGCCTGGATTGCTTGAGAAGATATTTGTGCGAAAGAAGAAACCGGTCAAGCCGGCTGAAGTTGCCGTGAGGCCGGAAGTGAAGAGGCCCCGCTTTATATATCCTGTTAATATAGCACCTGCGGGTGAAGTTGAACCTAAGATAGAGCGGACCGAGGCACCGGATGGGACGGATGTTGCAACGATGACAGGGAGGTTCTATGTGTGGCAGAAGCAGGATGAGCAAGGGGGTCTGCTGGAATTGGAGGCAGATAACGCGGTTATATTTTATTCCGGCCAAGAGCAGGCTGAGACAGGAGATGTTTTGGCCAAGGGTGGTGTGCGGGCAATTTATATGTCCGGGGATGTTGTGATGACCGAAGGGCAGCGTACGATTCGGGCCGATGAGATGTATTACGATTTTCAGTACAAAAGGGCACTTGCGGTAAATGCGGTGATGAGGAATTTTGATGTGGAGCGAGGTATTCCGATTTATGTTCGTGCGGCGAAGTTGCGGCGGGTAGCAGAAGATAAGTTTTCGGCTGAGAACGCCATATTGACAAACAGTGAATTTTATCTGCCCCAGATTTCTCTTACGGCCTCGAGTGTGCTTGTTACTGATACGACGACTATCGATGCCCAAGCTGGTCGGCTCTCAGATAGTAGTTATGATGTCCAGATGCGTGATGTTCGTTTGAAGAGGGGTGAGCGAACGCTTTTCTATTGGCCATTTATGCGTAGTAACCTTGAAAGGCCAGATATTCCTATCAAAAGCGTACATGCCGGTCATGACAGCGTTTTTGGGACATTTGTTGAGAGCCGCTGGTATCTGTCTCGTCTGTTGGGACTGCGAGAGCCGGAGGGGACGGACAACACTTTTCTGCTTGATTATTATGGCAAGCGTGGCTTCGGCGCCGGTGTTGAAATTGACTATGTCAGGGAGAAGTATTACGGCGAGCTTTTAGGTTATGTGATTAGCGACAGCGGCAAAGACAGGCTTGGCAGGGCGAGGATTCGGAAAGACCTTGAGCCTGACCGTGAGCTTCGTGGGCGGTTTACATGGCGGCACAGACATTTTCTGCCGTACAACTGGCAGCTTACAACGGGGCTCAGTTACGTCTCCGATGAGAATTTTATCGAGAGTTTCTATCGTCGTGAATTTTATGTTGGCGAGAAGCAGGAGACGTATGTTCATCTGAAGCGTCTTCAGGACAACTGGGCGTTGTCTTTTTTAGGCAAAGGACGCATAAACAAATTTGCTGATGAGCTGGAAGAGATGCCCAGTGTTGAGTTTCACTTGACTGGCCAGTCACTTTTTGGAGACAGGTTTACTTTGTATAGCGATACTGAGCTCAGCCGGTTGCGTCAGAGGATAGGCAAGGACCATTCCGAGCCAATAAGTTCTGTTGCGACAAACTTGACAGAAATCAGCGAAGAGCGGTTTTCGTTTGCATCGCACAGGACAGAGCTTGATATGCCGATTTTGGCGGAGCCTTTTAAGATTGTTCCGTATTTAGCAGGGACTTTCGGCTATGATGACCGCAGCGGTTATACAAGAACGCTTGTTGACGGCAGCAATACAGGCAGCTTTGGAGAGAAGAACATTTGGATTGGGGAAGCGGGAATTCGTGTTTTTCCGCGGCCATATTGGAAGGTTTATCCTAATGTGAAGTCCCGACTCTGGGATTTGAGTCAATTGCGGCACATCATAAAACCACATTTAACGGCGGTCTTTTATGAGGAGAGTGACGATGTTGTTGAACAGCGTGATACGTTGAACGTAGGTCTCTCTCAGCGGTTGCTGACCAAGCGTGGTTCCGGAGGTGGACGGCGGACCGTCGAGTGGATGCGTCTGGATACGGACGTTACGTGGGTGAATAATTCGGGCGGAGC
>CAZTWR010000132.1:0-5363 GCA_964618055.1 uncultured Pirellulales bacterium
GTCCATTTTTTTGCCGGCACATTCACCGATAGGCGCACCATTGCTCGGCAGAGAGGGGAGGGCGACCATCGGCTCGATTTTCGAGCAGTCAAACTCCTCGGTTGCAATGTATTCAGCATCAGGGTCAGATTCGTACACAGTATATTCGGTTTTCTCTTTCAGATGTTCGTCAAGGTATTGTTTTGTGATATCGTCAAAGCCAATAATCCCGCTTTTTGCACCGGCCTCGATTGTCATATTCGTTATGGTCATTCTCGCTTCCATCGACATTTCCGCCAACGCTGGGCCGGTAAACTCCATCGCTTTGTAAAGTGCACCATCGACACCGACTCGTGCGATTATGGCCAGGATAACGTCCTTGCTGTAAACGCCGGGCCCGGGTGAGCCATTGAGCACAAATTTTATCGAAGCGGGGACCTTGAACCATAATTGTCCTGTTGCGATTGCAGCGGCCGCGTCGGTTGAGCCGATGCCGGTACTAAATGCAGCGAAGGCGCCGTAGGTGCACGTATGCGAGTCAGGCCCGACGATGACTTCACCGGGACGAATGTGTCCCTGTTCCGGCAAAAGTGCGTGGCATACTCCGGCTCTGCCGATTTTATAGTAATGTTTTATGTTGTGCCGTTTTGCCCATTCATCGAGGCGTTTGTGAAGCTCGGCGCTTTCTATATCCTTAGCAGGCTGAAAATGGTCAGGTGTTACAACGATTCTTTCGGGGTCGAACACTTTGTCTATACCCTTCTCAACCAGCATTGAGATAGCCGGCGGCGTAGTAACATCGACGCACATAACGACGTCGAGCTTTGCATCTACAATCTCACCCGGCGTAACTTTTTTCCTGCCGGCCGCCTTTGCTAATATCTTTTCCGTAATCGTCATTGACATAAGTTAGTCCTTAGTTCGTAGTTGGTATTTACAGTTCTGCCTTTATTTGTAGCTCTTCGCCGGCGTCTTTTCTGGCCACCATTCTGTTGATGGCGTCGATGTAGGCCTTGGCGCTTGCTTCTATAATGTCTGTCGAGATACCTCTTCCGGTAAATGTTCTGCCGTTAGAGCGTATCTTCACCGTCGTTTCACCAAGCGCCTCTTTTCCACTGGTTACCGCCCGTATTGAATAGCTCTCTAATTTCGGTGAATAACCTGTTGCAACTCTTATAGCTTCGTAAGCTGCGTCGACCGGGCCATCGCCCTCGGCCTGTGCCTGCTTTATTCCTTCTTTACTCTTTATCTTTACAGTCGCCGTTGGCGATTCTCCCGTTTCTATCAGCACTCGCATATATTCCAGCTCAAACGTATGCTCAACCACACGCACCTCATCATCGATAATCGCAGCGACATCCTCATCAAAGACCTCTTTTTTCTTGTCGGCTACCTGCAGAAATCTCTGATACGTTCGTTCAAGCTCCTCTTTGGTTAGCCTGTATCCTAACTTTTTGCATCGGTCGGCAAAGCCGTGCCTGCCGGTATGCCGGCCCAAGACCATGCGCGAACCGCTAAGCCCGATTGTTTCCGGCGTCATAATCTCGTATGTGCTTCGCTCCTTGAGCACGCCGTCCACGTGTACGCCGCTCTCGTGTGCAAAGGCATTGACGCCAACAATCGCCTTGTTGGGCTGAATCACGAAGCCGGTCAGCCGTGAGACCAGCTGGCTGGTGCGATAAATCTCTTTCGTAGTGATGTTGGTAGTCAGAGCATCTGGGCCGGCTTTGCCGAAGAAGTCTGCTCTTGTCTGTATTGCCATAACGATTTCTTCGAGAGCGGCGTTTCCTGCGCGTTCACCGAGGCCGTTGACAGTACACTCGACCTGCCGGGCACCGTTTCGCACGCCTGTAAGTGAATTGGCCACCGCCATGCCGAGGTCATTGTGGCAATGGGTGCTTATTATACATTTGTCTATGCCGGGTACGTCTGATTTAAGCTGAGCGATGATTCGGCCATATTCGTACGGCAGGATGTAGCCGACGGTGTCGGGTATATTTAATGTCGTCGCACCGGCTTCGATACAAGCGGTTAAGATTTCGATGAGAAACGACATATCGCTTCTGCAGGCATCTTCAGGTGAAAATTCGACATTGTTGGTGAAGGTTTTTGCGTACTTGACGGCTTCGACAGCCATTTTCAGGACTTCGGCGCTGTCTTTCTTCAGCTTGTGTTTCATATGAATCGGTGAAGTCGCGATGAAGGTGTGTATACGCTTGTTTTTAGCCGGAGCGATGGCTTTGCCAGCGGCTTCAATGTCTTTTTCATTTGCACGGGCCAGGCCAGCTATGGTTGGGCCGATTACCTGCTCGGCAACCTGGGCGGTGGCCTCGAACTGGGCTGGCGAGGAGACCGGAAAGCCGGCTTCTATTACATCGACTCCCAAAATCGCTAATTGCTGGGCAATTTCGAGCTTTTCAGAGATTGAAAGAGAAGCACCCGGGGCCTGCTCGCCATCGCGTAAGGTGGTATCGAAAATTATGATTTTTTCTTCAGCCATTTGTTTTCTCCAAAAACTTGTGCTGATTGGGGTTAATTATGTCCTAATCAGAGTTAAATTGCTACGAATTTATCAAAAAACGAGGGTTTAGAAATATAGATTTTTTGTGGATTAAAAGGGTTATTGCGCCTTGCGGCGCAAAAGGAGTGTGCTAAGGCACAGAATGGCCTTACGCGGAGAACGAGTTGTGTAAGTTTGCCTCATAAAATCAATTATACGAAAAAGAAAAGGGTTTGCAAATAATTTTTGTTGTTTTTGCGGATGTGGAATTAAGGAGCTTAGGAAAGATAGGCAATCTTAGCAAGTGAAAAATGGGGGCAAGCTATATCGTAAAACGGCTCGAAAGGGGGTAACGGCGCGGGTTTAAGAGCAAACGTTTGAAAATATTCGAAAACGTTCAAAAACTGTATAGAAACGTTCGAAAACTGTATGAAAATATTCGAAAACTAGTACCAAACGTGCGAAAACTATATGGAAATATTCAAAGATAAAGAAGTGAACTAAAGTGAGCTAAAGTTAAAAGTGTGAAGTTAAAAGTTGTGGAGCCGTGAAGAAAAATTAGGTGCAGGTTGCCCAGATTCCTTCGACTGGTTCGGCAAGCTCGCCGCAAACAGGCTCAGGATAAATAACAGGGAGTTTTGTACAGAGATATAAGTATATTAGTATATGCGTATATACTAATGTACTGCTTTATGAATCATGGATTTGAGAATGAGGGATTTGAGGAGGGGATTTTTGGGCGTGGGGGCTGTCCGCCGGAGGCAGAGAAGGCAGAACAGTGGAGCAGGTGAGCAGGAGAGAAAGAAGTTAGAGGAAAAGATTTGCGGAGTGCTGCCGGAGGCCGCAATGAGGAACTTTAGTATTATGTAGGGGCGAAGCTCCGAAGTAAGTAAAATCAAGGACCGAACTGTAGGCAGCACAACGCAGGTTCAATTTCACTCAGGTGCCGCGGAGGCTCTTCTTTTGACCGAGGTGTGACATTCCGGAAGTAGTAGCAAATCCGAATTGGTAACTGGCTGAGTAAGGAAAAAGTTTTTTAGAAAATGGTTGCGGTGCCTCGCCAGCGCGCATTTGGTTGGCTCACTTGGCCGAGGGTTAGTATGAGAGAGTTGTCGCTAATGAGTTTTTATATTGTGAACTTGTATTGTATTTTAATTTTGGGTATTGTGTGGTTTGGGAGGGGGCGTTTTTAAACGATGGGAATTGCGAAGTAAGAAGGGGATAATAATGGTTGACAGAGATTTCGAAAAATATTGGAAGAGTATCAGCGAGGACCTACAAGCTGTTAAGAACCGCGTCAGAGACCTAATAGGTGATGCGCATTGGTTGACTGAAGGGACTTACAAGGAAATAATCTTGGGAAATGTTATAAAAAGTCATCTTCCGGAGAATCTTAAAGTTTGCACCGGGTTTGTATGTAAAGAGAATAACATTTCAACTCAAATTGATTTACTTATAATTGATAAGTCGGGATTCACCCTATTCAAAGAAGGCGATCTTGTAATCGTCACACCAAGTGTGGTAAGAGCAATACTTGAAGTTAAGACTAGGCTTCAAAGTAAGAATGAGATGAAGGAAGCTCTAAAAGCACTATCTAAAAACGTGTGTCTAATTGAACAAACTTCTGCCCAGCGCACAACCCCATTTTGGGCTGGACTATTTGTTTTTGAAGGAAGTAACAATGCAGATAAACAACTATTGGAGGCTTTAAATGAGGCAGAGGAGGAAACCGGAGGTCATATAGATTGTGTTGCTTATGGGACAGATGTATTCATTCGATTTTGGCAAGATGGTGAATTGGGATCTCGTTGGGTATCGTATCACCTTGGTGATCTTGTTGCGGGATACTTCATAGGGAATATAATAGCGGCCCTTACTCTCAGCCTGAGTTTTGAGGATGGGCCAGTTCTTTTTCCAATAGAGGGTACTAAAGAGACAAGACGGAAATATTATCTAAAACGTGGTGACGGTGAGGTAAAAGCGTTCTAAGACGTTCAGAGATTTGTGGAAATAGGAAAGGTGAGGATAGCGGAGTGTTGAGAGGGAGAAAAAGTTGATAAAACCAGAAACAATAAGAATAGATGAGAAACTAATTGATAAACTTAAACTGGCAATCAGGGCAGAGTTGTCATATGAAAAAGCAACTAATGGGAAACGAAAACTTGGGATTACGGGTGAAGTCGGTGAGGTCTTGGCATGTAAACAACTGGGGCTTGAATTAGTACTGGATTCTCGTTCACAGGGTTTTGATGCCATCGACAAGAATGGTTTGAAAGTTCAAATTAAAACCCGCCGAAGTGAATCTGAGGGGTTGCCTAGAGATATGGGCCGCACGAGTCGCTTTTCAAAACACAAGTTCGATTATGCACTGCTTGTTCTACTTGACCATAACTATCAACTTTGCGAGATTTGGCGTGCCAGTTACAAGAAATTAAAGCCAATTATAGAGAAGCAAAAGCGTTGGGATCCTAGCTTGTCAAGTTTCAAAAGAGTTGGTAAGAAAGTATTTGATTTTGAACATAAAAAATTGAGATGAAATGGTTCCTTGCAGTGACGGGGTGAAATTGCCGAGGCGGCGTCCCCGGTGAGATAGTGCAGAAACGCCGCTGAAATGCCCTGATGAGATAGCCTCAGTGGGATAGCAAACGGCGCATCCCACGGGGTAAACTATCGCATCTCATCTGGGTAAAGCGGAACAGAAAGAAAGAGGTTAGAGGAAAAGATTTGCGCAGTGCTGCCGGAGGCCGCAACGAGGAAACAGACAGTAAGTATGCCGAAGGCATACGAAAAAATAAGTATCCGAGCAGTAGGCAGCACAAGCAGGTGTAAGCAGGATAGGCAAGGGCAAGGCCGATGAAATGCCCTGATGAGATAGCCTCAGTGG
>CAZTWR010000133.1:0-5363 GCA_964618055.1 uncultured Pirellulales bacterium
TAAGGGCGGCTGAGCCAATTGCAAAACCTTTGCCCGTTGCGGCGGTGGTATTGCCAAGCGCATCGAGAGCATCGGTTCTATTGCGGACCTCTTCGCCGAGACCAGCCATTTCAGCGTTACCCCCAGCGTTATCGGCAATTGGGCCGTAGGCATCGGTAGCGAGGGTAATACCGAGCGTTGCCAGCATACCGACGGCGGCAAAACCAATGCCATAAAGGCCCATAGCTACATCTGAAAAGCCACCAGCAAAGCCATAGGCGCAAATGATACAGGCTGCAATGGCAATGACCGGCAAGCCAGCGGAATACATTCCAGTTGCGAAACCATTTATAATCGTTGTTGCAGCTCCCATCTGGGTCTGCTCGGCGACGCCCCGGGTGGGGGAATAATCAGCAGAAGTATAGTATTCTGTGAACTGGCCAATGAGGACACCAGCGACCAATCCGGCGACGACCGAGCCAAAGATGCCCCAGCTAATCCAGCCAGTTGCCGCCATTACAGCCAAAACACCAATCATCAATACGGAGCTAGTGAGAGTTCCTGTCAGCAGTGCACGCAACAGGCTCTTTTGCGTTGCATCTTCCCTGCAGCGAACGAGAAATATTCCAACGATGGAAAGAACAATGCCCAGGCCAGCAACAAGCGTTGGGGCAAGAACTGCCTTAAAGGGATCCATCCCCTTCTCTGCCAGAACGCTCACCGATAGGGCGGCTCCAAGCGCTGCAGTTGCAAGTATCGAGCCGCAGTAGCTTTCGAACAGGTCAGCCCCCATACCGGCAACATCACCAACGTTATCGCCGACGTTGTCGGCAATTGTTGCAGGATTACGGGGGTCGTCCTCCGGGATGCCTGCTTCGACTTTCCCGACCAAATCGGCACCGACATCAGCGGCCTTGGTGTAAATACCACCGCCGACACGGGCGAATAATGCCTGTGTGGAAGCACCCATACCAAAGGTAATCATCGTTGTGGTGATTTCGACGAGCTTGTGGTCGGGGTGCATTCCCTTCGGCACCAGAGTCAGGCCAAGGAATTCAAGACCGTTTCTCATATGTTCGGCTGTATAAATGAGTCTGTCGAGAATCAGATACCAGACAGTGATGTTGAGAAGGCCGAAACCAACGACAATCAGACCCATCACCGCACCAGAACGGAAAGCGACCTGCAGAGCACTATTCAAGCTACTGGTTGCACCCTGAGCGGTTCGGCTGGAAGCATTAGTTGCAGTTTTCATACCCAAAAAGCCAGAAAGGGCACTAAAGAAGCCGGCTGTTAAAAAGGCTACCGGCACAAATGGGTTCTGCAAGCCAAAATAGGCAAGAACGGCAAATATAACGAAGAGGATTAGAAAGACAAAGGCCACAACCTTGTACTGACTGAACAGATAGGCATAGGCCCCCTCGCGGACGTGCAAGGCGATGGCGACCATTTTCTCGTTGCCTTCGGGTGCCGCCATCATCCTCTTATAAAAGATGTAGGCAATGAGCAAAGCAAGCACAGAGGCAGCAGGCGCAATCCACCACGCTGGTGGGACGTTAGTCGCAGCGGCTGTTTGGCCGGTTTCCGCAGCCATTGTCGTTGGAGTAAAGACGAAGGTCAGCAACAAAATCGCAAGGAAGCTATTAAAGAATTTCACTTTTTGCACCCCTAAAATTGGTAACTGAATCTTGTAAATAGTAAATAATCGATAATCAATCATCAATGATAATTATGTGTGATAATCGGCGTTAATTGTTACATAGTCTTTGCTCAGGTCGCAGCCGTAGCAAAAATCGCTTTGCTTTCCTGCACCTAAATCCACTGTTATTGTGTGCTCGATTTGCGAGACGACCTTGCTTGCTTTGCTTCTGTCAAATTTTGTAGGTTTACCATTTTTGAAGACGGTTATGCCGCCGAGTCCGCAGGAGAGCTTATTTGGGTTCAATTTTACGCCGGCCGAACCCACTGCACAGATAATCCTGCCCCAGTTTGGGTCGCCGCCGTGAACTGCGCATTTCACCAGCGGATAATCAGCTATCGCCCTGGCGGCCTTTGCAGCATCAGCTTTTGTAGCAGCACCCTTGACAAGGACTTTGAAGATTCGTGTTGCGCCTTCTGCATCGAGTGCCATCTGCTTAGCTAAATTATCGCACAGCTCTGTCAGGGCCTTTGCAAACTTTTTGTATCGCGGGCATTGACTGACAATAGGCCGATTACCAGCAAGACCGGAGGCGAGAATAATGGCAGTATCGTTTGTGCTTTGATGGCCATCAACGGTTAGTTTGTTCAGCGAATTGCTGATAGCGGTCTTTAACGCTCTACTCAGCAATGGTTTCGTTATAGCTACATCGGTTGTAATAAAGCAAAGTGTCGTCGCCATATTCGGGGCAACCATACCAGCTCCTTTGACTGCACCGGCTATTGTAATTTTTCTGCCGGATATTTCGACTTGACGAATGGTCTGTTTGGGCTTGGTGTCCGTTGTCATTATCGCCTTTGCAAAATCCAGCCCTGCTGATGCCGAAGCTGAGAGCTTACTCGCTGCCTTTGAAATACCTGCTGTGATTTTTTCGATTGGCAGTTGCTTTCCGATAATGCCTGTCGAAGCAACGAGTACACCTCGTCCTTCGTCTTTCGTCCTTCGTCCTTCGAGCGACGAGCGACGAGCGACGAGCGACGCCGTAAGGGCACACATTGTAATCGCATTTTTTATCCCCGTCTGGCCTGTGCAGGCGTTGGCGTTGCCGGAATTGACAATAACCGCATAGATGTTGGCGCTCTTTATGTGATTTTTGCTCACTTGAACTGCCGCTGAGGTGATTTTGTTGGTTGTAAAGACCGCCGCTGCCTTTGCACCGGTGGGGCAGACAATCAGCCCTAAATCCGGTTTTCCTGATTTTTTAATCCCGCAGCGCACTCCCGCCGCCAAAAACCCACGCGGAGCAGTAATGCCATTATTTGCCATTTGTGCTCTCCATCGCTTTACCCATTTGCTATTTAAGGCCAAAGGTTTCTTCGAGGCCGAAGACGATATTCATATTCTGAACTGCCTGGCCGGATGCACCTTTCACGAGATTGTCAATCGCCGAAAAAACTACGATTTTGCCCTTCACGCAGGTTACAAAGATATGACAATAGTTCGTCCCTGCTACATCCTTAACAGCAGGCGCATCATCAAGTATCTGCACAAATGGCTCGCCAGAGTAGAAATCTTTATAAAGCTTTGTCAACTGTTCGCTGGCCACTTTCTTTTTCGGCTGACAATAAACGCTCGAGAGAATTCCCCTGTCAAAAGGCCCTGCGTGGGGTTGAAAGAGTATCTGGACGTCGGAGCCGGCGACTTGACTGGCAATTTGTTCCATTTCCGGCATATGGCGGTGTGAGCCAATTCCATAGGCAAAAAGATTCTCATTCATATTGGGGAAATGAAATTTGCTCGATGGATTTCGGCCTGCCCCGGATACGCCGGTTACCGCATTTACAATAATCGAGTCTGTTTCAATAACGGCCTCTTTAAGCAGCGGTGCTACAGCCAATAATGCCCCTGTAGGGTAACAACCGGGATTGGCAATTAAGTCAGCGCCTTTTATCTGCTCTCGGAATAATTCCGGCATTCCGAACACCGCCCGTGATAGATTAGCCGTATCCGTATGCTTTACCTTATAGAATTCTTCGTAAACAGCTATGTCCTTTAGCCGATAGTCTGCACTGAAATCAATTACCTTTAGCCCAGCATCCAGCAATTTCGGCACAAAGCTCATAGAGACTTTGTGAGGCAAACAGCAAAGAGCAACATCCGCCAGGCCGGACAGTTTCTTAAAATCTAACGGCTCAATCTGCAGATTGCATCGGCCTTTAAACTGTGGAAAGACCTCATCCGCCGCCCCACACTCCTGCGGCAGCGCGCTCAGATAGACAAGCTCAGCCTCGCTGTGCTGCAGGATGAGCCGTATCGATTCGGCACCGGTATATCCGCTTGCCCCAATGATGGCAACGCGTATCATACTTTCTCCTTCAAAAAAATAGCCGCTAAGATTGTCTCTCGGCGGCTATTGTAATAATTTAAAAGTTGATTTGCAAACTAACGCTTCGAGAACTGGAATTTTTTCCTCGCACCTGGCTGGCCGGGTTTCTTTCTCTCGACCATCCTGCTGTCACGGGTAAGATGACCGCCGTCACGCAGCGGCTGGACATAGTTTTCGTCATAGTTTTTCAGCGCCCGAGCGATTCCTAAACGTATAGCCCCGGACTGGCCTGTAGTTCCACCGCCACGGACATTGACAAAAACATCGAACGATTTTTCACCCTCAACCGCCTTAAGAGACGCCAGGACCGCCTTTTTATCCTGCTCTCTGGCAAAGTAATCGCTAAGCTGTTTTTTGTTAACGAGCAATTTGCCATTTCCGGGTTTGATTCGTACACGGGCGACAGAGCTTTTTCTTCTGCCGGTACCCCAGTAGAAACTACCTTTGTCGGGCTTTTTTGCAGGTTTGCGCTCCGGCTTCGGTGCCCCAGTCGGAGCATCAACCTTCGGGCTATCAACAGGATTATCCGTTTGGGCTTCTGCCATGATTCATATTCCCTCTTAGAATAGCTCTATCTTTTCGGGTTTTTGGGCCTGGTGGTCGTGCTCCGGCCCGCGGTAAACCTTCAGTTTTTTCAGCATCGCTCTGCCGAGCTTATTCTTCGGCAGCATTCTCCTTACCGCCAACTCAATCACCTTTTGCGGTTTTTTTGCCATCATATCGGCGAAACTGACTACTTTGCGGCCGCCGGGATGATGCGTGTAATAATCATACTCTTTGTTCTGCGCCTTTTTGCCGGTAACCTTTATTTTGCCAGCGTTTACTACAACCACATAATCACCTGTATCGACATGAGGGGTATATGTGGGCTTGTTTTTTCCCATAAGGATTGGGGCGATTTTCGCAGCCATTCGGCCCAGAACCGCCCCTTCGGCATCGACAAGCAGCCATTTCTGCCCAACCTGATTTTTCTTCGCCATGAAGCTCTTCATAAACAAACTCCCGCACGCCACGGAAAAACCAACATTCTAGCGAGTTTGGCCAGCCTGTCAAACTATTTCCGGGGCATAAAAATTCAAGAATCTCAGCTCCATCCGAATTAAATGAGTAAATGTAACGGTTCAAATTGGGTTTGGATCGGCTTTGATCGCCTTCGCTGATGCTACGGCGGGTAAAAATTGGGTTCGTTTGGGTTTGTTTTGACCAAGTGTCCACAGCTGGTTTTTCGCCGTAATTCATTGTTGAAATTACGGTTATAAACATTTTTGGCATTTCGAAAATTGGGTTCGTTTCGCATAATTTGTTATTTTTGATTGAACGTACAGCCACAGAGTAAATGTGTATTTTTAGCCACAGAGA
>CAZTWR010000134.1:0-3911 GCA_964618055.1 uncultured Pirellulales bacterium
CGTCAGCCCGCTGAATCGACCGGGTCGCACGAACATAGCTGTAAAACTCAATACTATCAGCTATTTTGCTCCTCTTTCTTATCCCCGCGGTGTCAATAACCACAATGGTCTTGCCGTCCTTTTCGAACCGCACGTCAATAGCATCTCTGGTTGTCCCCGGCCTCTCATCGACGATTACCCTCTCCGAACCTACCATAGCATTTACTAAAGTGCTCTTGCCGGCGTTTCGCTTGCCGACTATCGCTATCTTCATCACTGGCTCCGCCGGCGCTTCTGTTTTAAGATGCTCGATTTTTTCAAAAATCTTATCTAACAGAACCGCCTTATTGAGATTGTTCTTTGCCGAGATGCAGAGAAATTCACCTAAACCCAATTTGGAAAACTCACCCGCTGCCGGAAACATACGGGCGCTGTCTGCTTTGTTGGCAACGCCTATCACGTCAAACCCACCTTTGCGTAGAAGCCGGGCTATCGCCTCATCTAACGGAACAACACCGTCGCGAATATCAACCATAAATAGCACAAGATTAGCCGATTCAATCGCCACAGCGATTTGCTGCTCGATATGCTCACCTAACTGCTGGGTATCAACTATCCCGTATCCGCCGGTATCGACAAGCTCGAAGTACTTATCGTTTCTTCCGATGATAGTGCTCACCCGGTCTCTCGTAACACCAGCGCTTGGCTCGACAATACTTATCCTCTCGCCTGCTAGTGCATTTAACAGACTGCTTTTACCCACATTAGGCCGACCAATTATCGCAACCACCGGCAACGCCATAGCTTTATTCTGTCTCCTGTTTTCTGACTCCTGACTTCTCCTCCACAATTCTACCAGAATCCTCCCCCAAATTGAAGTGCCGAAACCGAAGCTTCTGTGCCAGCGAAATCCCCACCTAATAAATCCCTTGATTTCTACATTGGAAGTATTATCTTCTATGGTATACTTTTGGTGGAGACGAGATGGCCAGGCATTCTAAAATTGAATGGACTGAATCTACTTGGAACCCAGTTACCGGCTGTACAAAAATTAGCTCAGGCTGTAAGAATTGCTATGCCGAACGTATGGCTTTGCGTCTGAAGGCTGCGGGCAGTCCCAATTATATCAATGGTTTTCGTGTTACGACACATCCTCACGCCCTTAAAACACCTTTACGTTGGAGGCAACCTCACACAATTTTTGTAAATTCTATGAGTGACCTCTTTCATAATAACGTCCCCTTTGATTTCATCTTAGAAATCTTTGATGTTATGTGCCAGGCATCTCATCATCGATTCCAGGCATTAACGAAGCGTTCTCAACGCTTGTTGCAGTTAAGCCACAAGCTTCCTTGGCCGGAAAATGTATGGATGGGTGTTACTGTTGAAAATGCTGATTGCACTTTTCGCATAGACCATCTAAGACAGACCCCTGCTGCGATAAAATTTATCTCATTCGAGCCGCTCTTAGGCCCAATTCCCAACATCAATCTTGAAGGCATTGATTGGGTCATCGTCGGCGGCGAATCAGGCCCGGGCGCAAGACCAATGAACCCCGAGTGGGCTATTGATATACGAGACCAGTGCCTTGCTGCAGATGTTCCCTTCTTCTTCAAACAATGGGGCGGTATAAATAAGAAAAAAAACGGACGCTCGTTAGATGGTAGAATATGGGATAGTATGCCTGCAAAAAGAGAGCTAGCATATGTTTGAATTGAAACCACCATCAGATGACAGACAACATATCCCAACTGTAGGAGAATGGTCACACGACAAATATTATTTCATCCCCCGCAGGGACAGTAAAAACGATGACTGCCCTTAGTTTCCCGGATACTCATCCTCATGTACAATCCATTTGTTAGGGCTTTTGAGAATGTCTGTTTTGGCCTGTAATTCCTCAAGCACTTTTTGGTCCTTCTCTGTCCACTCGTGAACTTTGAATAACGCAAAATCATAGGAACAAGTGGGTCTAATCTTGACTTCAGTAGCAAGGCCTATAATTTTCTTATCTTTATACTTACTTCTGGCAACGTGACACATCGCAGTTAGATGTCCCTTTCGATTTTCCCTAGGCTCCGGATCATCTTGAAATAGGAAACAATACGTAACATCTTGATCTTCCATAAACATAAATCGTCTGAAGGTTTTTCCACTCTTATGGGCTATCATATGAGCTCCTAAAAATGCTTTGCCCAGCATCCGTCTGTTCAACCTGTCGTGTCTAGCAAGTTCCCGAGCAATTAGTTCATATTGAGCACTATCACCTTCATGAGCTCTGTCTATAATACCATCCCATAAGTAGCTTACTTGATCAGCTTTCTTTTTAGCCTGATATTTAGGATGCTTTTTAAGGCCTTTCCAGATACCTTCCTCAAGGAGCACGGCGTCCCGGTTTTTGAATTTATCAAAGCAACGGTTGTTTTTAAGGTAATAGGCTAGTATCTCCTCCTCTCCACCGATAACTATAAGGCTAGTTCCTGTAGCTGAAAGTTGCTCTCTATCCCGCAGATATCTTCGGAAATCAGTAATTGTGTCAAGTTCGTTCAGAATGATTTCGGTGAACCTCTTAGTGAATGTATGTATCAAATATCCTTTGCTTTTTTCGCGCGACGTGATCATACCTGGATTGTCACCGAAGAATACAGAAATCAAATGTATATATTTAATCTCTGAAGGAATGAAAGTCTCTGACCCTCTGCGAGGATTTGTGAGGGCAATATTTGTTTTGAGTTCGAACAACTGGCGGCAAGCACCAAGTAATTGGCGTTGATTTTTTTGCACATCTGATTCTTTTAAATTTCCGTTGCTATCTAATTTAGTGTCTTTCAATTGCCACATTATTGCAGTATCGCCGAACACTACAAGTAAATCACAAAGTTCTTTGCCATTTGGTAAAACTGGATTGGTGTAGCACCAATCGGTTAGAAAAGTTTTTTTGGCCAACTCATCTAGTGCAGCTTCTGCGTTTTTGCCTTTTAGTTGAAAATAATGCTTGCTACCTAAGAAAGATTTTTTCCTTGCCCTTTCTCTTCGAGCTTTACCTTGTTTGATTAGTTTGTTCTTCTTTTTAGCCATTGCGCTTTGCTGCCGGGTTACGCACAGTATTTGAATAGCCAAAGATACGGCAAATATCATCCTCCCAATTCTCACTAAACACAAGCCGGAAATTTCTAATTTTCTACCTGCCTTCGTAGTTCCACAATTTTTGAATTCGCGCAGCATCACGGCGTAGCCCATCGGACAAAGACGGATTAACTTTTAATTTTCCTAACACATCCAGAATCGAGCATCAAGCCACCACTCACCCCAAACCATGATTCTTAAAGCAGTCCATAAGTATATACGCATATACTAATATACTTATATCTCTGTACAAAACCCCCGCGGCGAGAGTATTTATTTGGTCGGCTTCTAAACGAAGTCCGAAGGAATTCTGCGGACGAAGAAAAAAGGCAGCGTAGATGCTCGCATCGAGAATACCCTTTGTCTGAGTACGCAAGCCGAGCAAATCTCTCTGTGTCCTCTGCGGCAATAAAAAATCTGTGTTAATCTGCGTAAATCTGTGTCTAAAATCTCTGTGCCCTCAGCGCTCTCTGCGGTAAAATAAATCTGTGTAAATCTGTGAAATCTGTGGCTGATTGAATTGGTGTTAATTCGTGTTTATTCGTGGTTAATTTTTCTTTGTGCCTTGGTGTCTTCGTGGCGTTCAAAATTTTCGAATATTTTCAAACGTTTCTATATAGTTTTTGAATATTTCTGTATGGTTTTTGAATGTTTCTGTATAGTTTTCGAACGTTTCTGTACAGTTTTCAAACGTTTTCGAACATTTTCGAACGTTTCCCTCTAAACCCGCGCCGTTGACCCCTTTCGAGCCATTCTACGAAAAATTTCGTTTGATTTTACAACTTCCTCTTTTACCTAAGCCCCCT
>CAZTWR010000134.1:3921-5349 GCA_964618055.1 uncultured Pirellulales bacterium
ACACTCTTCCAGTTTTAGCATCCTTTTTTTGAGCTTCACTCCCCCCGTAGCGGAAAATCCCCCCATTTTACCATTAGCGTAAGTTACCCTGTGACAAGGAATTATCAACGGCAGCGGATTTTTAGCCAGTGCCCCGCCGACCGCCCTGGCAGAGCCGGCCTTGCCAGCCATTTCAGCCAATCGGCCGTAACTTACTGTTTGGCCAAATCTTATATCCCTGCAGGTAGTCAAAACCCGCCTTGCAAATAAGCCCGATCCATCCAGCACAATGGGGATATCTCTACTAAAATTTACACAAGCTCCCTCAAAATAAGCAGTTATCTGCCCCTGGACTGTCTTGAAAAGGGCTTTGTCATATGCTACTCTGCGAAGTAGCTCGCTACGTAGCATGAGTCGCAGGCTTGAAAGGTTCTGTAATAGCTGTGATTTGACCCTTTCACGCTCGGCTAATGGCAGGCAGCTGCGCAAAAGTCCCTTATCGGTGGCAGCAAGGCCGAAATAGCCCCATCTAGTCTTAAAAATTGTATATTTCATTGTTAATACTCGAAATTCATATCTAAATGTGCCAAATTCATTGACGCAAGAGCAAAATTCTGTTAAATATAATGGTTTTTATAAAAATAGCTGAGCTGCCGAGGATTTGCTTATAATTTTATTTTTCCTTTGTTACTCTGCGAAGCGCTGCGCAGCACGAGTCGGTGTTGACTTATGTCTCTTGAAGAATTGAGAAATCAAATTAGCAAACTTGACCTTCAGCTTGTAGAGCTACTCAATGAGCGTGCGCGTGTTGTCGTGGAGATAGGCAAACTAAAGAACAAGACCGGCAAACCCGTTTACTCACCGGACCGGGAAAAAGAGGTTTTTACCACGATTACCAAGGCCAACAAGGGCCCGCTGCCAGATAAATGCCTGGCAGCTATTTGGCGTGAGTTGATGAGCGGCTCTTTTGCCTTGGAAAGGCCATTGCGTATCGGTTATCTGGGGCCCGGCGGCAGCTTCAGTCACACCGCAGCGATGCTCAAGTTCGGCCAGAGTGTTGAATATGAATCACTGGCTGATATCAGAAGCATCTTTGGTGAAGTTAGTAAGGGCCATTGTGATTTGGGCGTTGTTCCGATAGAGAATACCACCGGCGGCGGTGTAATAGAAACGCTTGACGCCCTGATAGATTCCGATGTGAAAATTTGCGCCGAGGTCTTGATGGCGATTCACCATAGCCTGCTGGCCAATTGCCTGCTGAACCAGATTGAGAAGATTTACTCAAAGCCGGAAGTTTTCGCCCAGTGCCGAAACTGGTTAAGTGCCACTTTTAAGGAAGCCCAGACCATCTCCGTTGCCTCCAGCGCCAAAGCCGCACAGTTGGCAGCGGACGAACCGAAAGCCGCAGCGATTGGCTCAGCCGTCGCCGCAGAGTTGTACGGGCTGAGA
>CAZTWR010000135.1:0-5303 GCA_964618055.1 uncultured Pirellulales bacterium
GATTTGTTTAAGTAAGAAAAAGCCGTCAGTCATTAGCTTTCAAGCTTCAGTTGCTCCTAACCTGCTGCGGTTTTGATTGAATTCCGCTCAAGCGCCGCGGGGGCTTTTTTACCTAAGTTGCTGTTGTTTCCGGAGGCCGCAACGAGGAAACAGACAGTAAGTATGCCGAAGGCCTACGAAAAATAGGTATCCGAGCAGAAGGAAGCAACAGCAAGTATTAAAGGTTGAGAAAATTTAGAAAATGGGGTAAAATTGGAGAAACAATTCAAAAATAGGAAGGAAAAAGACACTAGATATATGAAAATGAATTGGGGTTAGGAAAAATGGCTTTAGATATTAAAGGTTACAAGATTTTTATCGCATCACCAGGAGGGCTGGAAGATGAGCGTCAGAGATTCTTTGATACAATACAGGAGTACAATAATGCCGAGGCATTGCCAGTCAAAATCCAATTTGTACCTGTTGGGTGGGAGTACACATTGCCCGGTATGGGACGGCCGCAATCGATTATAAATGAAGAGGTTCAAGAATGTGATTATTTCGTTCTTGTCCTCTGGGACCGTTGGGGGACACCTCCTGATAAGGACGAAAAAGGCAAATACAGTTCAGGCGCCGAAGAAGAATACCATGTTGCCCTCGATTGCTACAATGACCTAAAACTCCCAATGAAACAGATTGTCGCATTGTTCAAATCAGTTGATGCAAGGCAAATAAGCGATCCAGGGCCAGAACTTCAAAAAGTGCTTGGTTTCAAAAAGCAACTTGAAGAGGAAAAAACAATCTTATTCAAGATATTCGAAGGGCCGGATGATTTTGAGAAGATACTACGGGGGCTCCTGGGGCAATGGAGAAGAGATGGAGAGCAAGGCAAAACAGCAAAAGTTCATAAGCCCGAACTTCCCTCTCATCCGAAGCCTTTCGCGATACCGGCAGAGTCCGAACAAAGTCTGAAAGCGATGACGGAACAGACCAAAACGATAGTCAAAAAGGCGCAAAAACTGGCGAACGAAGGGAAAGTAACCGAGGCAGAGGAAATGTTCGCAAAGGCCATCGTTAATAGCAGTGAGCCATATGCTTATACTGCTTATGGAATCTTTCTTACGAAGGCGGGAAGATTGGGACAAGCACAGATCATGTATGAAAAGGCTTTAGATATTACAACCAAAATAAATGATGCAAGGGGAATTGCAGCTAACTATGGCAACTTAGGAGGGATATATCAGACGAGAGGGGAATTAGACAAGGCAGAAGAGTTGTATAAAAAGTCGATAGAGATTTCGGAGAAACTTGGCTGGCTTGAAGGTATGGCCAATCAGTACGGTAACTTGGGGGTGATTTATCAAGCGAGGGGGAAATTAGACAAGGCAGAAGAGTTGCATAGAAGAGCGCTGGAGATAAACGAAAGACTAGGCCGGCTTGAAGGTATGGCCAATCAGTACGGCAACTTGGGGCTGATTTATCGAACGAGAGGGGAATTAGACAAGGCAGAAGAGTTGCACAGAAGAGCGCTGGAGATAGAGAAGAAGCTAGGCCAGTTTGAGGGTATGGCAAGTGAGTACAGCAACTTAGGGTTGGTTTATGGAACGAGGGGCGAATTAGACAAGGCAGAAGAGTTGCACAAAAAGTCGTTGGAGATAGCGGAGAAGCTTGGCTTGCAAGAAATTATAGCAAACGATTACGGCAACTTAGGAGTGATTTACAAAAAGAGGGGGAATTTAGACAAGGCAGAACAGATGTTTGCCAAGGTGCTGGATATCGAGAAGCAATTGGGGCGACCGGATGGCGTCGCAATCACATTTGGCAACTTAGGAGTAATTTATCAAACAAGGGGCGAATTAGATAAAGCGGAAGAAATGTACAAAAAAGCACTAGCTATAGACGAAAGACTAGGCCGGCTTGAAGGTATGGCCAATCAGTATGGCAACTTAGGGGTGATTTATAAAACGAAGGGAGAATTGAACAAGGCAGAAGAGATGCACAAAAAGTCGCTGGAGATAGACGAAAGAATAGGCCGGCTTGAGGGTGTGGCCGATCGGTGCGGCAACTTGGGGCTGATTTATCAAACGAGGGGGGAATTAGACAAGGCAGAAGAGATGCACAAAAGAGCACTGGAGATAGATGAAAAACTTGGCCGGCTTGAGGGTATAGCCAATCAGTACGGCAACTTGGGGGTGATTTATCGAACGAGGGGGGGATTAGACAAAGCAGAAGAGATGCACAAAAGAGCGCTGGAAATAAACGAAAGAATAGGCCGGCTTGAAGGTATGGCCAATCAGTACAGCAACTTAGGGGCGGTTTTTCTAGCTCGGAGGGAATTAGACAAAGCAGAGGAAATGCTCAAAAAGTCGTTGGAGATAGCAAAGAAGCTTGATTTTCAACAAATAGTGGTAAGCGATTACGGTAACTTAGGGAACATTTCTTTAATGAAAGGGCAGATTGATAGGGCCGAAAAGATGTTTAATAAGGTTTTGAAGATTGTGGAAAAGCTTGGTTGGCCTGAAAGCATAGCTGACACGTACGGTAATTTGGGGGTGGTTTATCAAACGATGGGGAAATTAGATAAGGCAGAAAAGATGTGCAGAAAGGCGATGGAGATTGCAGAGAAACTTGGCCTGCTTGGGACTGTGGCAAACAACTACGACAACTTAGGGGGGATTTATAAACAGCGAGGGGATTATAAAAATGCAAGGGAGTATTGGGAGAAGGCGCGGGATTTATATAAAAGAATAGGGATGCCGAACGAGCTGAAGAAGGTGGAGGAGACGATAGAAGGAATAAAAGAGAAATGATGTAAAGCAGGTGATGGGGCAGGAGAGAAAGAGGCAGGAAAGATTTAAAATTTGAGATTCGAGAGGACCCGCCGGTTAAACCGGCGGGCTAACCGGTTAAGAGATTGCCAGCTCTTGTTATTGACAACAGTGCTTCTGGGAGTTAAGGTATTACAACTATGAAGATTTTATTGAGCTGGTTAAGTGATTATATTGAGACAGGTCTTCCTGTGGAGCAAGTTGCTGAGATTTTAAGCGACCTTGGCCTGCCCTGCGAAGGAATCAAATCCTTTGATAATGATGTCATAATCGATATTGAGGTGACCAGCAATCGTGGCGATTGCTTAAGTTATATCGGTATTGCCCGTGAGTTAGCTGCCGCCACCGGCAAAAAGTTAAAAGTGCCGGCGGTTGAGCTGGGCGAATCAGCCAAAGACGTTACCGAATTTGCCGCCGTCGAGATTGCAGAACCGAATTTGTGTGGCCGATATACCGCTCGAATTATTGAGGGTGTAAAAGTCCAGCCGTCACCGGATTGGCTCAAAAACCGCCTCGAAGCAGTCGGGTTGCGGAGCGTCAATAATGTGGTTGATGCAACCAACTATGCAATGATGGAGACGGGACAGCCGCCACACGCCTTCGACTATGAAAAAATAAAGCAGGGCAGAATAATAGTCAGGAAAGCTCTTGCAGGTGAGCAAGTTATCAGCATCGATGGCTCGAAGTGCCAGCTCGCTGCTGATATGTTAATTATTGCTGACCCGCAAGGCCCGGTGGCTATAGCAGGTGTTATGGGTGGGGCTGATACCGAGGTAAGCGAGACGACTACTACAATTCTTTTAGAGGATGCTTATTTTGATCCGCTCAGTGTGCGTAAAACCTCTCGCAGACTTTCACTGCCTTCGGAGTCATCTTTTCGTTTCGAGCGCACCGTTGATATCGAAATGGTAGACTGGGCTTCGAAACGGACCGCTCAATTGATTACGCAGGTGGCCGGCGGGAAAGTCGCTAAAGGTGTGATTGACATTTACCCCAAAAAGCCGGCAAAAAAAGAAGTAACGCTACGGCTTACCCGTTTGAACAAAGTGCTTGGTGTCGAGATTCCGCCCCAAGAAACAGTAAAAATTCTATCGAGATTAAGTTTCCAGCCGCAGCAAAAGGATGATTTGATAAGTTGTTCCGTCCCTTCGTGGCGTAGCGATATTTATCGTGAGATTGACTTGATAGAGGAAGTCGCACGCCTGTATAGCTATAACAAGATACCGACGGAGCGGAAAATTCAGATTCAGGTTGTCCCTGTCGATTCTCGTCAGAAGCTGGCTGCATCGATAGGAGCATATCTTAACGGCTGTGGCTTTTACGAGACGATTAACGTTGCTTTCGTTGACAATTCCATTGCTGGACTGTTCGTAGCCGAAGATTCCAGCGAACATTTGGGTGTAAAAGATGCATCCAGAAAAAGCGCCAATCTGCTCCGGCAGATGCTTTTGCCCTCTTTGCTTGCTGTTCTCAAAACCAACCTCAACGCCAAAAATATCCCCTGTAGAATATTTGAAATTGCCGATACTTTCGCGCCGACCGGCGAAGCCAGCGCCTTACCGATTGAAAAGACTAAACTGGCAATTGCTTGTGATAGTAGCTTCCCCATCTTGCGTGGTGTGGTTGATGGGCTGATAAAGAGTATCAACAGAGATGCGGCGGTAGTTTTCGAACCTGCCGACCTGCTTTGGGCACAAACTGGCGCCCAAATCATAGCAAACTCCCAGCTTATCGGTGTCGCGGGGATTATTTCTCAGGCAGTCAAAGACAAATTTGACTTCAAAGACGTAACGCCTTCTGCTGCGGAACTGGATTTTGAACTGCTTTCAGCTTTGCAGAGCGGCGCCATAAAAGTCAAGCCTATCCCGAAGTTCCCGGCTATAGAGCGCGACCTTTCGATTATTGTCGCCGAATCTGTTTCTTGGGCTGATATTGCCGCAGCAGTGAATAAAAAATCACCGAATGAATTGGAAGATGTTCAGTTTGTTGGTATATACCGTGGCAAAGGTATTCCGACCGGCAAAAAGAGTCTTACCCTTACGCTGCGATTCAGAGACGAGGATGGCACATTGACCCACGAGACTGTCGACCGCTTCCAGGCCGATATTCTAAAGGGCCTCACCGAATCCACCGGCGCAGAGCTACGAACCGTATGATTTGTACTTTATCTCCGCTCTTGTGTTTTCAACCGACAGATAAATTTTGGCTTTAGAAAAAGCGGCTGAAAACCCGAGAAACCAATAGTAGAGGCGTAGCTAAAGGTTTTAATTCATCGCCTGGATTCGCTGATATTTTTATTGATTTTTGCTTTGGGATTTGGTATAAAGAACATTGCAGGCTGACCCCTGTGGTGCTCGTACAGAAAATATGATTTTGAAAAAACCGATACCCAGTTTTCAGGGAAATCAGGTCTTGATGGGTCGGAAACGCCTACTCGATAGGACTTTCGGACACAAGCAACGATTACCCACGTAGAAATAATGGGTTTTCTTCAAA
>CAZTWR010000136.1:0-5277 GCA_964618055.1 uncultured Pirellulales bacterium
AGCCTTGTTGTTGCGGGCGAAATTGACCCACCTGCTTAAGATTTCTTTGGTAGCCACCGCTCCTGTAGGATTGTTCGGGAAGCACAGGTAAATAATATCAACCGCAGTTTCCGGCAAATCAGGGATAAAATTATTCTCGGCGGTGCAGGGCATATAGACGATTCTGCTATACTGGCTATTTTTGTTAGCTTGGCCGGTTCTGCCAGCCATCACATTAGTATCCACATATACCGGGTATACCGGGTCAGTTACGGCGATGACGTTATCTATACCAAATATTTCCTGGATGTTGCCCGTGTCACACTTGGCACCGTCGCTGACGAAAATTTCACTGCTGTCTAAATCAATGCCACGAGAATCAAAATCATTTTCAATTATCGCGTCGATTAGAAAATCATAGCCCTGCTCCGGACCGTAGCCGCGGAAGGTAGCTTCGCTGCCCATATTGACAACGGCCTTTTTCATCGCTTCGACAATGGCTGGAGCCAGAGGTTGGGTAACGTCACCAATGCCTAAGCTAATTATTTTTGCATCAGGATTTTGGGCTTGAAAGGAGCGAATGCGTCTGCTGATTTCTGGAAACAAATAGCCTACCTGCAGTTTCAAAAAATTCTCATTAATCGTTGCCATTGTTCTCTCACTCTACTTCCAAAAATCATATTTTTTAACTCCGGGTTCTGATGTGGTTTGTGCTCTCACAAAAACGAGTCCCGCCCTTCCGGAGGGCTTGACGAGTACCTTTATTTGTGGATGTGTTTTCTACATAAATCGCAAATACCTTCAAAATATACCGTTTTTCTCAATACGGTATATTTTCCGCTGATACCCTTCGGGACAGGGATATTGTCAAACGGTTTATGATGAAAATCGATGATTTTTTTGCATTTTATGCACTTAAAATGCTGATGGTTTTCAAGGCGGCCATCAAATCTTTTAACATCGCCCGAACCCTCAACGATAAAGGCTGCACCAATTTCAGCCAGAGTCAAAAGGGTTCTATTAACCGTATCTAATGAGATGTTGGGAAAAGTTTTCCTCACTTTGCGCCACAGCATATCGGCTGACGGATGCTCTTCCGACTCAATCAGTGCCTTATAAACTGCCACTCGTTGTGGTGTTATTTTCAGCTCCATCCTCCGTAGCAGGGCTTCCAGCCTTCGCAGCTGCTTCGGCGGAGTAGGCACTGCGGAGGACGGGCCTGCCTCGCGACACCTTGCTTGGAAAGCCCGGCTTCGACTCGCTTCGCCGAGGCGAGCATCCGTTTTTCCCTTAGATTCACTACTATTTAACATATAGTACCTCCCATTAAATCCTACTCTGCGAAGCAGCGCTCCCGCCTTCGCGAAGCCCGCTTCGGCGGGCGAAGCAAGGTCGCTGCGAAGGACGAGTGTGCCCTGTTAAAGTTGGCATCGGTAACTCCATAAACCTCTCATTTTCATCCTTCGTAGTAATTCGTCCTTCGCAGTGCCTACTCCGCCGAAGCAGCTGCGAAGGCTGGAAGCCCAGCTACGGAGAACGGATACTACGGAGAACGGATTATATCGCCTTCTACCGGCATTGAGTAGAAAATTCCACCGTTATTATTTAACCTTGTGTTTGGGGGGGTGTCTCCTTCCTGTTGTTGCGAAGGGTCCGCCGATCACAAGACAATTCAAAAGGCAAAACCCGCTGAAACGCGCGCAGAGAAAAAGGAGCCGCCCTCCTCCGACGGCCCCGTTATCGGAAATCAAAACCGGTTTTGCCTAACCGTATGGCTCACAAAACCGATTTTGATAAGCAAAAGGTCGGGCGGCGGTTCCTCTTTTTTCTCGCTTTTGTGGATAGAATACCCCGCCCGTATCCATTGCCAAAATCTCACAAGCAGCCAGCACACTAGCATAGCCACTACGATATAGTAGCTATTCCCGTTTGTCAAGGGTTTTTTCTTAAAAATTTTTTCTAATTTTTACTACCTAACTCTGTGCTGCTGGATGCAATGCAAAAAGAAACTTCTCAAGATGTGCTTTTCCAGAGAATCCCACCAAGCTGAGATGGAAGTATTTGTAAAAAAGGGATTTACTCGTGCCTCAGGGATTCAATTGGGTCCATATTGGCAGCGCGATAGGCTGGATACAAGCCGAAAGTTATTCCCACCAACGCGCTGATGCCAAACGCCAGCACTAACGAACTGGCTGTAATCACCGTGGGCATATGGCCAAAGTAAGTTACCAAAAATGGTATAAGAGAACCTAATATAATCCCAAGGACGCCTCCCGCCAACGTTAACAGTAGCGTCTCTGAGAGGAATTGAACGATAATATCGCGTTTCCTGGCGCCGAGGGCACGGCGAATGCCAATCTCACGTGTGCGCTCGCTGACGGTGGCCAGCATAATGTTCATAATTCCTATGCCGCCAACCAGAAGTGAAATTGCGGCGATTGAGCCGAGAACAATGCTGAATATCCGCCTTGTTCTGGCGGCCTGCCGCAACAGCTCCAGCGGAACCACTATACGGTAGTCACTTTTCTCGTGAAGCCGAGCCAGCGATGCATCCAGAATATCACGCATCGGCAACACCTGCTGATCTGAGTCAACCTTGACAACAATTTTTTGCAGCTCTACTCTTTCGATGTTTTCACTTCCCCCGCTGAAACTTGCCGCCAGCTCGGTGAATCGAGTCTTGGCGGTTGTCAAAGGAACATAAATATTCCCCATTACTCCGCCGAGATTTGTCGGTGCGGCTGTATCACTACCAAAACTATTCTGCCCATGCGCCGAAGCCGGTGCCCCCACCACACCAACAACTCGGTAATAGTTACCCTGGATTCTAACGTCTTTATCCATTGGGTCATCAAATATAAACAGCTTTCTTGCCACATCCTCATCAATGACACACACATTCTGCTGATGATGCAAATCAATACTGCTCAAAAACCGCCCGCGAATCAACCGGAGCGGTGAAATCTCCGTGTACCACGGAATCGTCCCTACAATTCTTATAGCCACTTTGGGGTGATTAAGGTATCGTGCTTCCTGCCGGTCTATCTCGCGAACAGGTACGACAACCTGAACATCCGGTATCATGTTGTGAATTGATTCGGCATCCGCATATGTCAGGCCATATTTGTGCACAACCTCCACCTTACCGGTGTCAGTTTGCTTCTCGGGCGGCTTAACCGTTTCAATAATCAAGTTCGTGCTGCCAAGTCTCGCTATAGCTTCCTGCGCTTCCTGACTTGCACCTTCCCCAATGGCAAGCATTGCAATGACCGAGCAGACGCCAAAAATGATACCCAGCGTCGTCAGAGTAGAACGCAGCCGATGCATCCATAAGCTCTTTGCCCCCAGCTTGATTGTATTTTTTAATCGAAATAGTAGCATAACCGGTTACGCCCTGTTATGGACTTCTTGCTTGATCTGGCCATCCAGCAGGTGTATGGTTCGCTCGGCATTTGCAGCGATATTTTCGTCATGGGTAACTACAACCAGAGTTTTGCCCTGCTGATGCAGACGGTCAAGAATGTTTAGAATTTCAGTTCCACTTTCCGAATCAAGGTTGCCGGTTGGCTCGTCAGCCAGGATAATTAGTGGGTCGTTTGCTAACGCCCTTGCAATTGCTACTCGCTGCTGCTCACCGCCGCTCAGTTCAAAAGGTCGATGCTTGAGCCTGCCACCAAGGCCAACCAATATGGCTAATTCCCTTGCATGTTCGGCGCTTGTCTCTTCGGAAAACCCCTGATAAAACATTGGAAGCTCTATATTCTCTATAACATTGAGCTGTCCAATCAGATTGTAAGATTGAAATACAAAGCCAATACGTTTACCGCGGATTAGGGACAGCTTATCGTCGTCAAGTCTGGAGACATCCTCTCCACCCAACCAATATTGGCCACTGGTAGGTTTGTCGAGGCAACCAAGCAAGTTGAGCAGGGTTGATTTTCCCGAGCCGCTGGGTCCCATAACGGCTATATACTGCCCCTGTTCAATCTCAAGGTCAACTTCACGCAATGCAGGCAATTGAACCGAACCTATCTTGTATGTTTTACACAACTTCTCGATGTTAACTACAGCCATCAGACTCAGACCCTGATGATTTTATTATGTTGATTTTTCTGCTTTTTGCTCTTTTTCACCGGTTGCTTCTGACTCACTAACGCGAGGCGGATTGAGCAGCACTTTCTCTCCCTCAACCAAACCGCTTTTAATCTCAACGAAATTGTCGTTAAACAACCCTGTCTCAACCTCACGCTGCTCTGGTTCTTTACTTCCCATAACGTAACAGACTTTTTTGCCATTCCGATTAACGACCGTCTGAATGGGTACGCTAATCACATTTTTCAACTCTTCAATAATAATTTCAACCTTCGCCGTCATACCGGTTTTGAGAAACTCGTGCGTCCCATCAATACTTACATCCGTTGAGTACACCTTAAGGTCAGGATTGAGCCACTCTTCGGGGTCCGCTAACGGCGCCTTCTTCAACACCTTGCCGGTAAATGGCTTATCAGGAAAAGCTGCAATAGTTATCCTGGCCTGCTGACCGGGCTGCACCTTATCAACCCACGTCTCGTGAACCTTGATTTCTACCTTCATCCCAGAAGGATCGGGTATGGATATAATCTTTTGACGTTCGTAAATTTCCGCTCCCATCTCAATCGGCCTGTTTCGTCTCTCCCATCGGTTCATCATACTCGATGAGTATACCACCTGTCCCGGCACAGGTGCTCTAATCGTGCAAGCCCCAAGCTGCTTGCGCAGCTTTTCCAAACGCTCCTTCCCCAATGAATACGTTGCTTTCCTGCTGTCAAGTTTTGCCTGTGCCTGGGCTAACTTCGACCTTGCACCGGCCTCAATGCGCTCCAATTCGCGCTCCGCCTCGTTATAATCACTCAAGAGCTTTTCAGCTTCTTTTGGGAATTCGTAAAGCCTGAATAATTCTAAAGCCGTCCTAGCTTTATCCATCTGAATCTTACTGCTTTGCATCTCCAATTGGTCTTTCCTCAAATCAGTTTCCGTCACATATTCTTTATCGTAGAGCTTCTGGGTCCACATCAACCTGTCAGATGCTTGTTCGAACTTGCTTTCGGCCAAAGTGATATCACCATTTAGCTCTCGAAGTTTCTGCAAAGCCTCACCGCCAAGGTTAGGGTCATCAATCAGTGACGCAATTTCGTTATCTTCGCCCCCAGGATTTGTTGCGCCCGACACCTGTGCTCCGCAGGACGCCTTACGGTGCTGCGTAACCCCCTTGTCTGCTGTCGCAGACGGCAAAGGGGGTGCAGGCATAAGTTTTTCAGC
>CAZTWR010000137.1:0-5201 GCA_964618055.1 uncultured Pirellulales bacterium
TATTGGCATATAGCGTTTAGTTTTTACCACAGAAGCCCCCAAGGGGGTTTTAGTTTCAATTTATTCCCTACGGTAAAGAAAACATCAATCTACCAAAGTCGGATGTTTTGCTCAAGTTGATTATTGATAATTGGTGATTTTGGTGGTATCCTGTCGCCGGTGTAATTAAGGAAGTTGAGTTGTGGAATTATCCTGGCTGCTGATATTCAAGATAGGAGTGTCTCTTGCAGGTGTTCTTACAGGTATAGGTATGTTCTCAGAGCTTTCCTGGGCTGCGAAACTGAAGCTGACCGCTACCTTGCTGGTTGGCATTGTCCTGATAGGTCTTTTGGCTCCCTTAGGGACACCCGTTGAGCCGTTTGGTGTTATATCTGTGCCTGCCTTCGGTGGCGCAATAACTTTGGTGGGTTTGGCAGTTTTAGCCGGCTTTATTGGCTATTTTTTTTCCTGGCCTAACGGGCGAGAAATCGGCATTTTGGCGGTACCTTCAGGGCTTGCTATCTGGGCGGTGCGCTGTGGCAATATGGCAGAGCTGATGCGGCTAAACCCAACTCTCGCCCAGCGCCAGGAACTTTTTGCGGTGCTTAAATGGGAGCCGATTTTCTGGCTGGCTATTGTCGCCGCCGGATTTGGAGGCGTGTTTGTCGGGCAAAAAATCGTGACCCGTCGCTTGGCCCTCGTGACCCGTGCGACGAGCGACGAGCGACGAGCAACAAATATGATAATCGCTGTGGTCGCCTCGGTTTTAATAGCTCAATTTTGTATCGGGATATTTGCCCGGGATGTTAGGATACCTGACCCCAGATTAGGTTCGGTTGTGGCTCAGCCAGCTACCGGCCAAATCGTTTTTGCCGTATTAGTTTCGTTTGGGATAGCAGCTTTTCTTGTTAAGAAACTTCTCAACGCCAGCTATATCTGGCCGATAGCGGCTTCGGCATTGGTAACCGGATTCGCTGTCATTATTCACGTCAAGCAGGATACCTTACAGTATCTTGTTGAGCACTACCCGCCGGTCTTTTTCTCTAACGTGGTTACTTCCATATTACCCGTGCAGATGGTGGCTTTTGGCGCATTAGGCTCAATCGCCGGCTACTGGCTGGCTGTCCGCGTAAACTTCCACCGAGAGACCTCCCTAAGGGAGAACCCGCGAAAACACTCATAAAAAGGCAAATTGGGGAAGTGGGGCAAATTTAACGCATCTTTTTTCAAGCTACTCTTTATGGTAAGTGCATATGTTTTATATGGTTACGTGCATAGAGTCCCATAATTGGTAATTGGTGATTGGTAACTGGTAATTATTTAACACCATTTAACCAATTACCATTTAACCAATTCTCGGAATTTGCCGAAAATACAGTTGCGCGGGAAGGTTTGCTGGCTAAACGCTGTTTTTAGGCAAGCTGTTTCGGGACAACGACATATAAAAGCGCTTGACCAACAGAGAGGCGAACAGGTGGCCAGCTTTCCTCGTAAAATATAGTAAGACCAGCCGACAAAAGGAGTTGAAAATGTTGGTTTTAAGCAGGCAAAAAGACGAGTCGATTATGATTGGCGACGAGGTTGAAGTTACCATTGTTGATGTTCGTGGGGACAAGGTGCGTTTGGGCATAACAGCCCCGAAGGAGATACCGGTTCATCGCAGGGAAGTATACGACGCGATTCAGCGCGAAAAGAGCGAGCAAAAAGAAGCCAAAAAGCAATAAGACCGGCCGCCAGCAAAGTCGCTGTTATCAAATTTCGCACGCTGTCCTATCTGCACCTATTTTTTCACTGCCTGGTGATTTTGCGTTTTTCTCTCGACTTTTTCTTCGTCATTATCAACAATAACCGCTCTGACCGCTCGGAAGCCAACTGAGTATCGCCTTTATGTCCATTTGGGGCAGCCTCGGAAAGATGACCTTCCATGTAAACCATGCACTAATAACAAGCAATATTCCGCCGCCAATTTTGGGCCAACGGATAGCTATAATTCCAATTAGAATTGTGATTATGGCAGGGCTTAAGTATTGTATGAACATCACAACCACACGCTCAAACAGGTTCGGATACCACCAACCCTCGTGGAAGTTCTCTATGGTTCCCCAGAGCGTCATGTAGGTTCATAGTGGTGGTTTCGCAGCAAGTTTAAAATAGATAAGGTACGACTTATGCCAATCTTGCAAAATAATCTGAAATTGTTGCAAAACAGGCATAATCCCGTTTCTCTTGAGTATTGGAGAGAGTATCATTGTAGTAATAACGATCAATTTTTATGACTTAGGGGTTTTTGTTGACAAGGACGGCTGTCTTTGGTTATTGTATCGCATAAATGGATGGAAAGTAGCAGATAACAGAGGCAAAAGAGCAGGGGAATGGTCTTTGTGGCCCTACCCCAAAGGAGGCTGAGGAGCGGGAAAATAAAGATGGAAAAGGGAAAATTAGTTGCTGATGCTAAAAACGTTCTGCCTTTGATCCGCGAGCATCTCTATTCAGAACGTGAAGTTTTCTTGCGAGAGCTTATTTCAAACGCAGTTGATGCCCTTGACAAAATGAAAATTATCACCAGAACAAATGCATCACAAGAGTCTGATTATGAGGAGCTTAGGATTGATGTCCATTTGGACTCGAGGTCTGATATTTCCACAATTTTAGTAGCGGACAATGGCATCGGCATGACTTACGACGATGTCAAGAAATTCATTACCCAAATAGCAGTCTCAGGTGCATCTGACTTTCTCAAAGAGTGCGATCATTCTAAGGGGTTAATAGGTTCATTTGGTGTTGGATTCTATTCCGTTTTTCTTGTCGCATCAGAGGCACGAATAGAAACACGTTCTTATATTCAGGGTGAGAAAGGGTGTTGGTGGTGTAGCCAAGGGGATGTGCATTTTCAGATGGATTATAGTGAAAGGAAAGAACGAGGCACGACGGTTATCTTAAAAATCCCCCCTGAGCATACCGAATTTTTGAACCCTGAACGAATTAAAGAAATTATCAAAAGATATTGTGATTTTGTCCCTTATCCCATTTATCTGGACAGCCAACTCGTTAACACGATTGATGCACCTTGGCATAAGCCGAAAGGAACGCTCCCTAGCCGCACATACACAGATTTCTATGCGAGGATGTTCCCAAGTGCGAACAGCAGTCGTTTCTGGATTCATCTTGAGTTGGACTATCCAGTTGTGCTTCGAGGCATCATATATGTGCCTTACGCGCCGACCCAGAAAGGCGAAGTGCGCCTTTTTTGCAATAGAGTTTTCGTTGATGATTGTTTTATCGAATTTGTACCTCAATATATTCAATTTATAAGGGGAGTTATTGATGTAGAAGGTATACCTTTGAACTTAGCCCGTGAGAAGATCCGGCAGAATCGGAAAATACGGACTATTTGCTTCTTCATCCAAGACAAACTTGCTAAGCAGTTTGCGTCTATCGCAAAATCTCAACGGGAGGATTACACTGCCCTCTGGACATCATATGAACGTCCTCTCAAAATAGGTGCTTGGCAAGACGACTCATGGTTTAATGCCATATATCAATATTTACTATTCCAATCAAGCCGTGGCATGTATACAACACTTCCAGAATACCTCGATCGTGGGCACAAAGCTTACCCAGGTGTTATTTATTACCTTACTGATGAGCATATGCAGCAACCATATCTCGATACATATCGCCGAAAAAACATTGAAGTTATATACTTTACTGACGAAGTGGATCTACTCCTGCTTGAGCGGATACGTGACCTTGCCCCAGAATTCGCTGAGTTTCGCCGGATTGACATGGATACTGGGATTGTTGAGCCCTTATCAGAATCAGGGGAAAAGGATGAAGCAACTGAATTGGGATTTGCTCACTTGGTGTCATCCCTCTGGAATAATGCTCAGGTTGAGGTTGCATCAATCAAGAATTCTGATTTGCCCGTGTTACTGAAACGACGATGTCACGATGGGAGAATGGCTGATATTGAGGACCTTCGCCGTAGATTCAACGAGAATGTCGAAAAGAAAACGCTTGAAGATCAGGCTATAATTCTAAACAGAGAGAATCCACTCATTACCGCACTGCATAATATTTATCAAAATAACCAGCAGGATCCATTTTTGTCTGAAGCTTGCCGATTGTTACGGTCCCAAACACTGGCAAAGTTTGGCCTTAGTGATATGGAACAAAAAACATCCTTTTTCAAGGATGTCGAGACTTTTCTGTCTTGGATTTGCCGAGAACATCAAAATAGCTAGTTAGGCTAAAATGGGAATAAAGGAGAGTTACGAATGAAAAAAGCACCTTTTACAATCAGTTACCGATTTCTAAAACTTTTGGCGACTCACATATTCGGCGATTCACCGGTGATTGCTCTGCGGGAGCTTATCCAAAATGCGCACGATGCGGTCTTAATGCGCGCCGCTACCGAGAAACAGCCTAATATGGTTGGCTGGGGCGTTCGGATAGATATAGATCCGGACGAGAAGACATTAACCATCCTTGATACAGGCATAGGAATGAGCCCCGAAGATATCACCACTTCTTTGACCAAGCTAGGCGCAGGGGAGAAAACTGAAGATAAGTTGAAAGAACTCAAGAATATAGAAAATCCAGAAATGCTCAAGAATGTAGCAGGTGTTTTTGGCTTTGGCTTCATAGCGGCAATGATAGTAAGTAAGAGAATCGAGCTATGGACCAAGACAAAATCAGAAAAGCCAACGTACTGTTACTTCGACGAAGGAGAGCAAGAAGGATTTTACGAAGAAAAATTTGATCCAGACAAAACCCCAGACATTGGCACTTGCGTTGTTCTTCACTTAAACCCCGAACACGCTGAGATAAGAGATGACATCTTGCCTGCTACTAAAGGAGGCACGCTTCTTGATGTGCAAACTGTTCAGAAAATCGTTGAAAAGTATTGTGACCTTCTTGAATTCGAGATCATGTTAAGCACTATGGGAGAACTAGCTCAAGTTGCCAACCAGAGGCAGGCTCCTTGGGAACGTAGCAGGAAGCCTTCCACAAAGGATATGTTGGATTATTTTCGGCGCCGCTTTGGCACTGGTCTGAATGAACCTTTGGATTATATCTTTTTTAACTTTACCAAAATCAAACCTTTTGTCTTTGTGTCCGATTATGATTATTCTTTCTCTGTTTTGAGCCAACCCAAAATCTTTAGCATTTAAGATTTTCCATTCTGTTATGTACCCTATATTCTCCAAACTCTCTACTAT
>CAZTWR010000138.1:0-5101 GCA_964618055.1 uncultured Pirellulales bacterium
TCTACTTTATGTCTGACGGCCGAGTGGATTTCCGAGAGCTGGTAAAGAAAGTCGCACACGAACACCAGACAAGAATCGAAATGCGCCAAATCGGCTCGCGAGACGAAGCTAAGCTGCTCGGTGATATAGAAAGCTGCGGGCAGGAATGCTGCTGCATAAGGTTCCTTAAAGCCTTAAAACCGGTCAATATGCGAATGGCCAAAATGCAAAAGGCAACACTTGACCCCTCAAAAATCTCCGGATACTGCGGCAGACTTAAATGCTGCCTGCGATATGAAGACAAAACTTACACAGAACTTAAAAAGAACCTGCCGAAAAAGAACACTGTTGTAAAAACCAAATATGGCCAGGGAAAAGCCGTCGATACCCAAATACTGACTCAACTCGTTATGATAGAACGCGATGACGGCACAAAAATCGCTGTCCCCGTCGAGGAGCTTGAGGCAATCCCCTCAGCGGCAATCGAAAAAGAAAACCAAAACGATACCCAAAATAATCAAAGTCAGGACGACAATAAACATGAAAAGCAGTAGTCGTTGAGGAAAAGCTATGCCTCGCAAAATTATTGTAACATCAGCCTTACCCTATGCAAACGGCCCAATACACATAGGGCACCTCGTGGAATATCTTCAAACCGATATCTGGGTCCGATTCCAGAAGATGTGCGGTAACCAGTGCCTCTACTTTTGCGCCGATGACACTCACGGCACCCCCGTTATGATAAGCGCACGCGCCACCGGCGTAACTCCCAAACAGCTAATCGAGCGAGTGCATAAAGAGCACAAAGTGGACTTCCACGGCTTTTTCGTAGAATTTGATAATTATTACACAACACATTCAGCGGAAAATAAAAGTTTTAGCGACCTCTTTTTCAATTCGCTCAACAAAGCCGGCTCAATCGTCAAACGAAATGTCGAACAGGCCTATTGCGAGAATTGCAAGATGTCCCTGCCTGATAGATACATTCGAGGTACCTGCCCAAGATGCGGCGCCGAGGACCAATACGGCGACTCCTGCGAGGTATGCAGCGGAACTTATCAGTCCACTGACTTAATCAATCCCTACTGTGCGACCTGCCGAGCAAAACCAACTTTCCAAACATCTATGCACTATTTTTTCAAACTGACTAATTACGAAAAAGAATTAAAAGAACTCATTGCCAAAGGTTATGCGCAGAAGTCTGTGGCCAACAAACTTGATGAGTGGTTCAAAACAGGCCTGAAAGACTGGGACATCTCCAGAGATGGACCATATTTCGGCTTCAAAATACCTGGAGAAGAAAATAAGTTTTTCTACGTCTGGCTGGATGCTCCTATCGGATATATGGCTTCGGTAAAGAACTACTGCGATAGGAACGGCCTGGATTTCGACAAGCTCTGGCCGGGTCCCCGCCTTGCGGGAACCAGCAGTGATGAATACGAGCTTTATCACTTCATCGGCAAGGACATTATGTATTTTCACGCTCTTTTCTGGCCCGCAATGCTCATCGGCGCCGGTTTCAAAACCGCCAACAAGCTTTTCGTTCACGGCTTTTTGACCGTAAACGGCGAAAAAATGAGCAAATCACGCGGAACCTTCATTAAGGCAAGCACCTACCTAAAGCACCTTGATCCCGAATACTTAAGATTCTATTACGCAAGCAAACTAACTGGCGGTATCGAAGATATAGATTTGAGCACAGACGATTTTATAAACAAAATCAACTCCAATTTAGTTGGAAAGCTTGCGAACCTTGCCTCACGCTCAATCCCAATGATTACAAAAAAATTTGATGGTCAACTTGGCCAATTAGATGACCAAGGCAGGCAATTAACAAGAAAGCTCACCGCCGACAAAGAGCAAATTACAGAAAACTATGAGAACCGAAACTTCTCCGCTGTAGTCCGAGCAATTATCGCTCTGGCCGACGAGGCAAACCGATACGTCGAGCAAAATCAGCCCTGGGTGACTGTAAAAACCGATTTGGAAAAAACGCGAACCACCCTTACGGCAATAATAAACGCCGTACGCATCCTCACGATTTACCTAAAACCCATCCTGCCTAACTATGCCAAAAAGGTGCAGGAATTTCTCAATGTCGACGAACTAAAATTTGCAGATGTCGAAACGCTACTGGAAAACCACAAAATAAGCGATTACCAACGATTAGTTGAAAGAATTGATAAAGAACAGGTGAATGCAATGATAGAAGAAAGTAAAGAAATTAAAAGCCCTGAACCGACCACTACCCCCTTTCTGTCTTCGACAGAAGACAAGGGGGAGCCTATTAAACCGGAATGCACCATCGACGATTTTGCAAAGATTGATTTGCGAATTGCCAAGGTTGTAAAGGCCGAAACCGTCGAAGGCGCCGACAAACTGTTGCGTTTACAGTTGGATGTAGGCGGCCTGGAAAAAACCTGTTTAGCCGCCGTAGCCCAGGCCTATAAACCCGACGAACTGGCCGGCAAAACTGTAATCTACCTGGCCAATCTAAAGCCCAGAAAGATGAAGTTTGGCCTCTCAGAAGGTATGATTCTGGCGGCTGGAACCGGTGGGAAAAATATCTTTATGCTCTCTGCTGATGCTGGAGCAAAACCCGGACAGAGAGTTCTTTAGCTTAAAAGAGTGCATGAGTGAATGCGTAAATGAGTGGATGAGTCACCGCTTAAACGCATTTACTCATAAACGCATCTACGCATAAATGCATAATGAAGAAAAAGCTCGAAGAAATTGCCAAGAAAGATGGGCGATTCAGCCCAAAGCCGCTCAAGTTCGTCTATGAAGGACTCGGCTACACCGCCAAAAAAATCCCCGCCGAGCCCCACCATATTACTGGCCAAACCCTTTGCGAGGGACTGAGAAAACTGGCTGTTGAAAAATGGGGCAGATTGGCAATGTTGGTATTAAATACCTGGAACATAAAAACAACACGAGATTTTGGCGAAATCGTCTATCTGATGATAAAAAACAAGTGGATGAGCGCTCAGCCGACCGACTCCATCGACGATTTCAACGATGTTTACGATTTCAAAACCGCCTTCAAAAACCAGTTTAAATGGTGAGCTTGTCGAACCGTTCGAATTCTAACCCCACAGGTAAAGCACTATTTGGGACCGGCAAAGTAATACTGTAGCCCCGACATTATCATATGAACGCCAATCGCAGCAATAAACAGACACATCACCTTTGAAAATACCGTGCAAACCATCTTGCCGAGAAATTCGTGTATGGGCTCGATGAACCGCATTATAAGCCACAGCGCCCCAAAGACCACCGCTATTGCAACTATCGCCTTTGCCGGGCCGGATTTTTCAAGAGTTGTCAGGCTGGTTACCATAGCACCGGGCCCCGCAAGAAGTGGACAGGCAAGCGGCACACAGCCAATCTCATAAGGGCTAAATGTCCCCTCAACCATTACTGACCGACGCAGCGAGCCGAATATAAGATGGTCAACAGCAATAATCAGCAGCAATATTCCCCCGGCAAGCTGCAAATCTGCTAACTGGATGTGGAAAATACGGTTCAATATCGCATTGCCAGCAAATGAAAACACCAAAAGGATAATCACGCCGACGGCCACTGCGGTATTGAAGGCCTTTTGACTTTGACCTTTAGTTGTATGCTCGGCAATATGGAGCAATATGGGAATGTTGCCTATCGGGTCAACAATCGCAAACAACGCTAAAATCGCTTCAGCATAAGACATGTCATAATAATCGACAAATTCCAAACCAGAACTGCAGTTGATTTTTCTAGCGAATGACATATTAAAATTGGGTTTGATTGGGTTTGTTTTGCCATCGTCCAAAGGGGCGATTTATTTTCATAATTCTTTTCTAAACAGAGGGTTAAGCTCATTTTGGGTTTTCGGAAATTGGGTTTGTTTCGCATAATTTGTTTATTTTGATTGATTTTACTCCGCTCAAGCGCCGCGGGAGCTTCTCAAAGCAGATGGGCAATATGAACTTGTCAAAGGACGTTTCGAGAACAGACGTTGTCCTTAATAGGACGAATGTGCGCGTTTGATGCGAAAATTATTGATTTTTCGGGGGTGTGGTTTTGGCTAAATCGTTAGAGCAAAGGGGATAGAAAAAATTTTGAAAAAAATGGATTTTTGGTCTTGGCCCTCTGCGCGTTTGATTGAATTCCGCTCAAGTGCCTCAGGGGCTTTTTCACCTAAGTTGCTGCTGCTTCCGTAAGCCGCGATGAGGAGCGTTAGTATTATGCAGTGACGAAGCCGCAAATCGAGATAAGGGCTTTAAAGCATTATTTGCTGTCTGCTCTTTTGTTTTGCATGTCCAGGTCCCAGATATATTTTTGCGTTCTGTATACAACTATACATAAAAAAACGAGGGATAAGACAAGGATGTAAATCAGGATTTTTTCAATAAAACCGGTGCCGAACTTTATTATTAAACAATTCAGTATGAAAAACCAAATCCTGATTTCAGTTGGGCCCACCCACAAATACGTTATCTTAAATTCGCTAGTCGCTCCAAATGCCAGATATGAACTTACCATAAAACAGCCGAAGACCGGAATCAGAAGATAAACTATTTTCTCGCTCAAACCTTCAACTAAAAATGAATAACCGACGAATATCGAACTCATAAATACAAAATCTAAAAAATGGTCCATGAAAAACCCCCACTTGGGGATGCCGGTATCTCTGAATCTGCCCAAGGCGCCATCGAAAGAATCCGTGAACCATTGCAGAAATAACATCAACGATGACAGCCAAAGCCAGGCATAATTGCCTCTCGCGAGATATCCAAATATTATTAAACCAAAAGACAGCGGAATAGTCATTAATGTCAAATGATAGCCTTGTACCCATCTCGGGAATCGTGACACATTGCTGTCGATAAGCTTTCTCTCATATCTGGCCAATAATGTTCTCATTGGCAGCTTCTTGTCCCCGCCGAACTCTTGATTATTCATTTTACGACCTCTACTTCCAACAACAAAACTCACCAACCTATACAAAACGCCGAATAAAAAGCATCTTATTCAGGTCAAAAATCTCAAAATAATATTTTTATAATACTCAACCGCTTTTTCTACATCAGCGATGTCAATATATTCGTCCGGCTTATGGGCAAGCTGCGGCTTGCCGGGA
>CAZTWR010000139.1:0-5093 GCA_964618055.1 uncultured Pirellulales bacterium
CACAAAGAATTACAACGAATAATGAACAATGGACACCTGGTCAAAACGAACCCAAAACAAACCCAATCAAACCCAACCTGTAGTGAGCTTGTCGAACCTATTTTATCCCGCGATGGTTTCCTTCCCGCCCATATACGGCCGAAGGACTTTGGGTATTGTTACAGAGCCATCGGCATTTTGATAAAGTTCCAGAATGGGGATGAGTATTCGAGGGGATGCGATTACGGTATTATTCAACGTATGGCAGAAAAGGTTCTTCTTTGTAGCGGCGTCTTTATAACGCAGATTCATTCTTCTTGCCTGAAACTCGTAGAATTTACTAGCGCTGTGCGTTTCGCAGTAACTATTCCGCGATGGCATCCAGGCCTCTATATCGAACTTTTTAGCCTGGCCTCTGCCCAAATCGCCTGTGCAGACATTAGCAACGCGGTAGGGCAGTTCCAGTGCCCGCATCACTGCCTCGGCGTTGGCCAGGATTTCTTCGTGAAATTTATTGCTTTCTTCGGCGCTGTTTTTACAGATAACCACCTGCTCGACCTTATCGAACTGATGGATTCTGTAAAGCCCGTATGTATCTTTGCCTGCCGCTCCTGCTTCACGCCGAAAACAGCTTGATAGCGCCACATATTTTAATGGCAGTTGCTCTGCTTTCAGTATTTCACCCATATGATAGGCCGTCAGCGGCACCTCAGACGTCCCCACCAAGCTCAGGTCATCTTTTTCCATCCGGTATGTCTGGTCTTCTGCGCCTGGGAACCAGCCGGTTCCTTCCATCACCTCGTCTCCGGCGAGAAGCGGCACCGACAGCGGCACATATCCCTTACCGACCATAAAATCCATTGCAAACTGCAGAACCGCCTGGTGCAATAATGCACCATCGCCCTTTAGAAAGTAGTTTCTCGTCCCCGCTAGTTTCACGCCCCGCTCGATATCTATAATGCCCAGAGCCAGTCCTAACTGCACGTGGTCTTTCGGCTCGAAATCGAACTGCCTTATTTTGCCCTCTTTTCTTATCTCAACATTTTCAGTTTCATCTTTGCCAATCGGCACATCATCATCAGCCGGCTGAGGCACCAGCAGCATAAGTTCATCAAATTCGGGCTGGAGTTTTTTGGTTTTTTCTTCCCATTCTATTTCAAGGCTTTTTAATTCCGACAATTGAGTCAGCGCAGACTCTTTTTCGCTCCCTGATAGTGTAGGAATTGATTTACTGATGCGGTTCTTTTTTGTGGCAATATCTTGCAACATTTGTTTGTTGTCGGTAAGTTCCGTGTGAATTTGTCGTAGTTTATCAATGTCAACCTCGAAGTGTTTATCCTTCGCAGCTTTTTTGAATCTCTCCGGATTATCGCGAATTTGTTTAATATCAATCATGTTGTTTAGTGCTTAGTGTGCTGATTCAAATGCTACTGCTATTGTCCTTCCGCACCGACAATAAGCCATTTTCCATCTTCCTTCTGGAGAATATGTTTGAACGCGAACGTGCCTCTGTCGCCAATGAATTCAACAGGACCGAACGTAGCCTTGTCACCTTCAATCGTGATTTGGGCGTCTTCGGTTTTTATCTCGACGTTGTCCATAAAGCCCTCTTCGAAGGCCCTGCCTATAAACTCACGCATCGAGTCCTTGTCACCTCCTCCCATGGAGACGTAGTTCTCAGAAAGTGTCGCCATTAGCCTGTCTAAATCCTTAGCTGTATGAGCTGCTTTCCAATCGGCTATCGTAGTGTTGATGAGTTTCTCGTCGGAAGGCCCGCCGAGCTGGCAGCCACCTGCTAAGACCACTATTAGAGCAGCCACACCAAGGCTCATAATAACTGACTTTTTCATACTTTTTCTTCTCCTTTTACTTTGTTATGTCCCCTTAGTGACAAAATCACAACATCCGTCCGTAACATATCGTGAAGTGTACTGTCCAGCTGAACTGACGTCAATCTAAATTCGTTACTGGTCAGGTCACGGAACACGAGTTACGAGAAACGTTTAATAATTACCACGTTATTTTGTCCGCCGAAGCCAAATGACTCGTTTATTACAATATTGACCGGCATCTTTCTCGACTCATTCGGCACATAATCAAGGTCGAGCTGGGGGTCAGGGTCGTTTAAGTTCATCGTCGGCGGCACTATATTATCCCGTATCGCCAAAACGCACGTAATCAATTCCGCCGCACCTGCTGCACCAATTAAATGACCAAGCACACTTTTAACACTGCTGGCCGGAGTATTTTTCGCCTCTTCCTTAAAAACCGCTTTAATCGCCTTGGTTTCTATCGAGTCGTTCTCCATTGTGCTCGTGCCGTGTGTGTTTATGTAATCCACATCGCTGTAGCTAATTCCTGCATCCGCTAATGCCCAGGTCATCGATTGTATTGCACCTCTGCCTTCTTCGTGCATATCAGTAATTCTGAATGCATCGGCGCTACTGCCATAGCCGATAACCTCAGCTAAAATTTTCACTCCTCTTTTCTTCGCTGAACGCAAGCTTTCGAGAATAAGAATCGCTGCACCTTCACCAAGGATGAAACCATCTCTGCTGGCTGAGAACGGCCTTGAAGCTGTTTCGGGACTGTCGTTTCTTGTTGACAGCGCCGTCAGGCGGTTAAAGCCCGTAAGACCCAATGGGTGTATCATTGAATGCGCCCCGCCTGCAATCATTACATCCGCATCGCCCCTGCGAATCATCATCATTGCTTCGCCGACCGCTTGAGTGCTCGCCGCACAGGCCGTAAGACAGCTTCTTGTCGGCCCGCGTGCACCTGTAAGCATTGCAATATGAGCAGCCGGCATATTCGGCTCCTGCTCAAGTTCACGCATTGGCTCCATCTTACCAAATGCCACCTCTGCCCACTTACCCCAATTCATATTTTCGCCCTCCCACGCTTTAACCAGAGCCTCGAAAAATACATCATTATCGACAGAACCTTCACCTGCTCCCAGATAAATCCCTAATCTGCTGCGGTTTATCCCATCAGCGGGTTTGTCGGTTTCGACATCAATCCCTGCTTCTTTGCACGCCTGAACCGTTGCGCCAATAGCAAATCCGGAACCCCGGTTGCTGTGTTTGTGCAGCTGCGGATTTTTCGTGTACTTTGAAAAATCATAATTTTTGACTTCAGCACTGAAGACGGAAGGAAATGTCGAGGCATCAAAAATAGTTGTTTTGGCCATTCCGCTCTTGCCTGCCAGCACAGCTTTCCAGACCGTCTCTACATCGTGTCCCAGAGGACAGACAATACCCATCCCGGTTATTACTACGCATTCAGTTGTATTTTTCTCAGTCATTTAGTTTGCCGCTTCATCGCTAAAGTTTTTTAATATCACTGCAGCTGTTTGTCCGCCATACGTATAGCTGCAGCATAATGCATAGCGAATATTGGTCTCAAGTGGTTGCTTTACAATATTTAAATTGCATCCGTTAGCTTTTCTGTCGCAGTTTTTCGCAGCAGGTATCTTACCATCGGCCATTGCACAAACTGCCGCGATAACGTCAATCGCCCCGCTTGCTGCCCCCGTGTTACTTAGCGAGCCTTTAGTCGGCCAGACCGCCACTTTCGTCGCTGCTTTGCCAAGAGTTGCTTCTATCGCTGTCGCCTCAGCTAAGTCATCAGCAGCTATCCCGGTACCGTGAGGAATAATCAGGTCTAAATCCTCCGGCTGTATTTGAGCCTTTGCTGCGGCTTTCTCTATTGCTATTTGAATGCCTTTACCATCAGGTTCGAGATGTTCATACGCCGGATTTATACTATTGCTGTGTCCAACCCCAACTACTTCAGCGTAAATTTTCGCATCTCGCCTTTTGGCATTTTCCAGGTTTTCTAATATAACCACACCAGCCCCTTCACCGAAAACCGAGCCTTTGGCATCAGCATCAAAAGGCCTGCAAGCCGACGAAGGGTCGTCGTTATTTTCAGAAGTAGCTCTCTTAAGCAGACACTGGCGAATCATAACGATGGGATTTACCTTTGCTTCAGCGCCGCCGGCAAGGGCAATGTTACTGCTACCACGGGCGATAATCTGAGATGCTTCACCTATTGCCAAATGTGCAGAGGCCTCGGCACAGGTGATAGAGTTGCTGGGGCCCTGGATATCGTGGATGATGCCTATATGACAGGCAAGCATATTAGGCAAGTATTTCAACAACCATAAGGGTGTAACCAGTTCAAGACCTTCTTTGCCCCACTTATGGATGTCAAACTTACCATTTGTAGTGCTTGCTGCCACTGCAGGGGCCAGCTCAACCAAATCACAGCTTATAAGACCCGCACCCAGATTGATTGCTACACGTTCTGGGGCAATATTGACCTTCTCTGCGTCGATTCCTTTTGTGATAAGTCCACTGTCAGTTAGTGCTTCGTTCGCCGCAACAACTGCCAGTTCAATATCTCTGGACATCAGTTTGACGGCTTTGCGGTAGGTCTTTGGCACGTACTGCTGTATTTTATAATCGGGGACCTGCCCAGCTAATTTACAGCTAAAACCGACAGGGTCAAATGCGCTAATTTCTCTTATCCCACATCTGCCGGCACACAGACCTTCCCACATATCACTAACGGTTAATCCAAGCGGGCTTATAGCACCCAGGCCAGTTATTACTACGCGAGCAGAACTCATCAATCTTGCCCCGATTCCAAAGTGCCGGAACTGTCATCATCAAAAGATAGGCCTTGCAGAAGTGATTTGAACGTGTCGGTGAACACGAAATTTTCTTCCGGGAACTCTTTACCAGCCAGGTTCTGGTCAATATGGCTGAACATCAAATCTATCTCGGCAATCAACTTCTCCCCGCAGGTAATCTTACCGCTTGTACTTGCCGCTTCGGGAGCGAGGGTTTCAATCTTTGCAGCCAGTTTCAACGTATCGCCTGGCTTAACGTAGTCGAAAAAGACGCACTTTTTAACCTTTGCAAGAATCACCTTTTCCTTAAAACGATTTGCCTCGCCGACAAGTATCCCTGATGTCTGGGCCATTGCTTCTATCATTAAAGTCTCCGGCATAACAGGAAAACCTGGGAAGTGGTCGTGTAAATGCTCTTCAGCGAGCGTTACATTTTTTACCGCAACAGCACTTTCGCCGCTGTGAAACTCAACAAATT
>CAZTWR010000140.1:0-5068 GCA_964618055.1 uncultured Pirellulales bacterium
GATATGTACGCAAGCCGGTTTTATGGTTATTTTTACCGATTAACGGGCAATAGAGAAGTAAGTGATGATTTGCTTAGCGAGCTATTTGTCAAGTTGGTGGAGAAGATTAGCTCTTTTAAGGGTGGTTCTTTTGAAAGCTGGTTGTTCAAAATAGCATCTAATATCTTCCACGATTATTTAAGGGACAAGCAGCGGCAGAGAAAATTGCTCGAGGTCCAAAAAGGTGAGCTTGAATCAGAAATAACAGAGGCCAAACAGTCCAGCAACGAGAGATTCGATAAATTGCAAACACAGCTCGGCAGGCTCGATGCAAATACGAGAGAATTGATTATGTTGCGTTTTTATTCACAGGCCAGCTTTAAGGAAATAGCAGCGATGCGGTCTGAGCCGATAGGAACCACATTGTCGAAGTTGCATCGAGGGCTGAAGAAACTGCAAAAGTTGATGGAGTAGAAATGGCTATGAACGGTAAAACGGAAGAAAACCTAAAGGACTTATTTGAAAAATTCCTCAATCCCGAGCGGGTTGAGCAGGCTGTTGAGGATATCCAGAGAGGTGAGCGAATTCTCCGAAGCCATACTGCGCCCGAGCCTGACGCCGAGCTTATAGCTAATATAAAGGCTGAAACTGCTGCAAGCTTGCTGCGCAAAAAGGAGAATGCTTTTAGAAGAATGGTCTACAAGACAGTGGCTGTTGCTGCGGGGTTTATTCTCCTGGTGGCTATAGGCGTAGAATTATTTGAAAAAGGCAGGGGTGAGCCTGAAAGAGTTGCCACTGGCTCAATAACATCAAAGGCAGTTTGGGAGAGCGACCGTTTAGCTGACGATAATGCGGATTTGGCGACCCTAATCGCCGAAATCGAACAAATTGAAAGCGATCTGCTTGCTGTACAATTAGGTGAAAATGGCGGCAACGGCCCCGAAGCTGTAACAGAACTGGAAATGGAACTGATAGAAATTAATGGCGATTTTTGGAAAGGGTAAAAAAATGAAAACGAGTTATGGAACAATTTTAGTATTGGCAACGGTAGCAGCAGTATTATTCACCACCGCCCTACCCTGTAGGGCTGCGGAGAAAGAGGAGGAAAGCATCTGGTCTGAGGATGAGCCAAAAGGAAAAGGGGAAGGTAAACGGTTTGAACTGACAGAAGAAAGAATCGAACGTATAATGAATCGGCTGGTAGAGGCCGATCCGGAAAAAGCAGAAGAGTTAAAACAGCTGCGGGAGAAAGACCTTGAGAAGTTCAAAGCTGAGCTTAGAGAAGCTATGCGGCAGCAGTTTGGTAAAAGATTCAGAGAGCGTCTGAAAGAGCACCCAGAGCAGCAGATGAAAAAGTATGGTGGGCCGTTTGGCCCCGGGGGTATGCCACCTGGTGTACACGGTATGCCGCCTGGCATGGGGATGCATTGGAGGTATGACAGATACCTCGACTGGCTGAAGGAAAATTACGCTGAGGAAGCAGAAAAATTAGCTGAACTGAGAGAGAAAGACATGGGCCTTTACTGGAAACAATTTGGGCTCAGCTTAAAAAAGTATGGGAAAATCGCAGAGGCGGCAAGGGAAAACCCCCAATTGGCTGAAGTGCTTAAGGAAGATTTGCTACTAAAACAGCAACGAGATGAGTTGCTTGAAGAAATCAAGACTGCGGGCGATGATGAAAGAGAAGGATTAGTCAACGAGTTGAAAGAGGTAGTCAGCAGCAGGTTTGATTTGATTGTAAAGCGAAAGCAAATAGAGTACGAACAACTGTTCGAAAAGCTTGAGAAGCTGAAAAAGCGGGTCGAGGAAAGTGAAGCTAAGGTGGAGAAGTGGAAGGACGTTGAGTTCAAAAACGAGAGCGTAAAGGCAAGGCTTGAAGAATTACTCAGCAAAACCGATGAATTCAGGTGGTAATGAGGGAGTTGATTACTAAGAAGACAAAAGAAAAAAGTGAAACCTTGCTTTGGCAGCAATGAAAAGTAACAATAAACAAAGTCTTACGGGTTTCTCGTAAGGCTTTGTTTTTATAATTTGCTTCGCCTCTGTTCAGCTTCGGTAGCTTGTCTGAGTATCTTTTTCTCTTTTGGCGTCAGGCTATGGACGCCGGAGGCGTGGACCTTTTGCAAAATGCGGTCGAGTTCTAACTGTAGATTGCGTTCTGCGGTTATTCTCTCTTGCTGGCGGCCGGATTGGATTTTTAATTTGAGTTTAGCTCGCCAGCCTTGTGAGAACACGTAAATTGCACCTGCCGCCATTCCTGCCAGATGGGCTGCATCGCCGCCGGCATTTGCACCCCTTGTTATTACAGCAATAAAGTAAATGACGGTGAAAGCAATTGCTGCTACTCTTATCGGCACAGGGAAAAGAAAAATAAAGACAACAAAGTGTGGAAAAAGGATTGCACAGGCAGCTAACATGCCAAGTATTGCACCTGATGCTCCTACCATATACAAAGCCGGCAGGAAACCAATGGCAACGAGCAGAAGATAGAACAGCCCCCCCGCCACCCCACAGCTAAGGTAAAATATCAAAAATCTTTTACTGCCCCAGTGTCGCTCAAGCGTTGGGCCTAAGAAAAACAAGCCAAGCATATTGAAAAGGATGTGGAGCACACTGCCATGCAAAAACTGGTATGTTACAAGGCGCCACAACTGCAGCGCTGCCGACAAAGAAACCGGATAAAGCGAAAACCATTCCACCAGTACTCTATCTGCCCCCAAAATCTGCAGAAAATACACCGCCACGTTAATAATCAACAGCCGTTTAACCATGGGTGTAATTCGAGGAAAGGTCATCCGCATCTGTGGAGCATTGTAAAATTGAGACCGAAAGTCTGCCCGAGTGTAATCTCTATCGTAAAGGCCCATATTTTACTCGTATTGCGTTATGCGTATTGCGTATATCGTATTTTCTATTTTTGTGCTTTTATGCCTATACGTTATTTCGGCTGTTGTGGTTTCATTTTTTCAAATATTGCCATCAAAACAACGCCTAAAATTACCATGTAAATCCCCAGGTTTTGAGAGACTGTTCCGCCTTTGTAAACCGCCCACCAGGTATACTCAAAGGGGTTATCATCCCGTAGGAATTCTATAAAGAATCGAGTGATGCCGTAAAGTATGAACATCAAACCAAATGTACAGCCGGGTTTGCTAAATAGCCTCTTGTTGGCTTTTTGGGCTCTTCGCCAAAAAAGGTAGAGTATAAGGCACAAAACAGCACCATTAGCCGATGAGTACAATTGGGTGGGGTGAACGGGCAAACAGCGGTATGGACCTTTATCAACTAGGTATTTTTGCTCTTGGGTTAAATCTTCATAAGGTTTTAAGCCGTAGAACCTTTTGCCATCTTCGTAATAGTAGCCGAAAAATTCCTCAGGCAAGTTCAGGTGTGGGTTGGGACGGTTCCTGTCTAAATCAAGATTCACTTGACTACGGTATGCATGTGAGCCATACGGGAACCGAACAGCCCAAGGCAGGTCTGTTGGCTTGCCAAAGCAACAACCGTTCAGGAAGCAACCAATTCTGCCAAACATAAGTGCCAACATCAGGCCGATAGCCAGGATATCAAGATAGCGCCGAACAGGAAGTTTATGGTGCCGCAAATAAAAAACAATAACAACAATGGCTGAAAGTACGCCTCCCAAAAGCTCCAGGCCGCCCTGCCAGATAGCAAAGACAGAGAGTGGCCGTCCCTGAAACTGGTTAAAATGGTGGATTACATAAAAAAGACGTGCACCCACCACCCCTGCGATAAGTGAGTAAAGAGCTGCGTTAGTAATGAACTGGGGATTAGGTGTGATATTACGGCTAAGATATCTTATCAGGAAAACAGCTGCGAGAAATGCGATAACCATCATCAGGCCGTAACTTTTTACGGTCAAATGTATGAACGGTATCTCAAAAAGCTCAGGATGCATTTGTTTCGTGTCTCGTCGCTCGTATCTCACATCTCGTAGAAGTCACAGGTAAGAAGCTCTTATCCAGTGCGTTTAATTTTATTATTTTCGTCAAGGACAATTACTTTGGGTTTAGCTTTTTTGGCCTCTTCAGGCGTATAGAAACTGAAGCTGAAAATAATGATAATGTCTTTTGGTTTGATTAGCTGGGCCGCTGCACCAAGTATTACAATCTTACCAGAATTGGCTTCTGCAGGAACAGCGTAGGTTTCTAACCTGTTGCCATTGTTCAAATCGGCGACCAAAACAGACTCGTAAGGCAAAATACCCGCCGCTTCCATCAGTGTCGAGTCTATTTCGATACTGCCCGGATAATGCAACTTCGTGTCCGTAACAATTGCACGATGTAACTTGCTTTTTAATATCTTTACAAACATAATTTGTGCTTTATGGTTCGATTCAGTATTTACCAACGATTATTAACCGTCATTATATACTATTGCTTGCTCACGTCCACCACAATGTTGTCGATTAACCGAGCAGAGCCGATTTTAACGGCAACGGCGGCGAGAACTTTACCCTCGACCTGGTCAATACTCTGAAGCGTATCGGCATCAACAATGCTGATATATTCGATCTTTGCTGATGGGATCTGATTAAGTATGTTACGCATCTGGGTAATGATTTCTTGAATTTCCGTGACACCAGCTTTAATCATTTCTTGGCACTTTTGAAGCGATTTATAAACATAAGTTGCGTCCTTTTTCTCTTGTTCGGTTAGGTATTGATTTCTGCTGCTTATGGCCAGGCCGTCAGGTTCGCGAACCGTAGGGCAGACGATAATTTCCAGAGGCATATTCAAATCAGCAACCATTCGCTTAATAACGATTGCCTGCTGGGCGTCCTTTTGGCCGAAAAATGCAACATCCGGTGCGACGATACTAAATAACTTAGCACAAACAGTAGTTACTCCGCGAAAGTGCACCGGCCGAAATTGGCCACAAAGCTGCTCGGTCAATTTTTCGACATTTACCCACGTAAGATTTTCCTGCGGGTACATCTGCTTTGTTGTTGGAGCAAAAACAACATCGACACCTGTATTTCTGCAGATTTCCAGGTCGGCCTCGAAAGGTCGTGGATATTTTTCAAGGTCTTCACCGGGGCCGAACTGCGTAGGATTGACAAAGATGC
>CAZTWR010000141.1:0-5063 GCA_964618055.1 uncultured Pirellulales bacterium
CCTACGGAGCAGGTACGCCTGCCTGGCCAGCAGACCCGCCTGACCGTCGGGCAGGCAGGTCGCCGGAGCGGGTTTGATCCTGAAGCAATGAAGAAAAAACTACCTACGCCGGCTAAGATCAAGAAATATCTAGATCAATATGTTATCGGCCAGGAACACGCCAAGAAATACCTCTCCGTCGCAGTGCACAACCATTATAAACGCCTGCTACATACCGACAGTAACGATAGCGATGTTGAAATTGACAAATCCAATGTTCTTTTAATCGGCCCGACCGGTGCCGGCAAGACGCTCCTTGCCCGCACCCTTGCACGCTTCTTGGAAGTACCGTTCGCAATATGTGATGCCACTACTGTTACCGAGGCCGGATACGTCGGCGAAGACGTCGAAAATTTCCTGCTACGACTGCTACAGTCAGCCGACTACGATATAGAAGCTGCGGAAAGAGGCATCGTCTATGTAGACGAAATCGACAAAATTGGAAAAACATATCAGAATGTTTCAATTACCCGAGACGTCTCCGGCGAAGGCGTCCAGCAAGCGCTATTAAAAATGCTCGAAGGCACTACCGCCAATATCCCCCCACAGGGCGGAAGAAAGCATCCGGAACAATCATACATACAAATCGACACCGCCCAGATACTTTTTATATGTGGCGGAACATTCACAGGCCTGGAAAATATTGTCAAAAAACGGCTCGGCAAAAAAATGATTGGCTTCGACTCAGAACTGGCCGGCAAAACCGATGAAAAAACTGAGTACAGCGATATAATCCAGCAGGTCATACCGGAAGATATCATCGAATATGGAATGATTCCTGAAATGGTGGGACGGCTGCCGGTAATTACCACCCTCTCGGCTCTCGATGAAAATGCGCTCATTGACATACTAACCAAGCCGAAAAATGCGCTCATCAGGCAGTATCAAAAATTCTTCGAGATGGAAGATGCCGAGCTTGAATTCACCGATGATGGCTTACACGCATTGGCGCAAAAAGCGCTCGAGCGCGATACCGGAGCCAGAGCCCTTCGCTCGATTACCGAGGAGTTAATGGTTGATTTGATGTATCAGCTGCCGGAAGAGCCAAAGCCCGCAAAATACGTAATTACACGCGACATCGTCGAAGGCAAAGCTAAACTATCCACCGCAAAACAACAAAAGGCAAAAAAGGAATCGGCGTAAAATTTTGCATGCTGACAATCGGGCTGAAAAGTCATTCCAAATCGGCTCGTTTGTTTTTCAGTGCCGCCAATTGGATATCTCTTGCACTGCTCGCAGCAACACCTGCCAGGGCATATTGGGCCTCGCTGAAACAGACATCCTTGTCAATACGCAAAGTAACAATCCTGCCTTCGGCCGGCAAATCCTTCAGCCGAGCATCTATCAATTCAGCAATTCTTTCTACCACATCAGCATAACTCAATGCGGCAATTTTTTCCGAGCCGACTGCAAAACAGCTTCTCTCTTCGGTTGTCTTCATAACTGTAACGGTGGTTAGCTGAGCCTCGGCTTCTGGCTCGCTTTGCGCAAACTCACAGCCGTCCGGAACGGCAACAGGAAAATTCTCCGCCTCGATAAACTGACAAACCACTAAAAAAAATATAATAAGCAAAAACACAATATCGATAATCGGCGTCATATTAAACGACCGCACGCCGCTACGAGATTGTCCGTCAATCCTAAAAGACATAAACTTTCCCTCCCACACTATCTTCGCAAGGGCTGAGACCCACCAACCGCATCTCTTGGTTTGCCTCCAAACTCTTGAATCGGCTGCTTACGTTTCGGCTCCTCAGCTTGGCTTTGTTCTAAGCTGCGCCTTATCTCTGGCACTATATTCTCAGCTTCCACTACCGCGTCATTTGCCAGCGTCTCGATTCGGTTTCGAAACACACCGTGTATCGCCAACGCTGGTATCGCAATAAACAGCCCCCAGAATGTTGTCACCAGAGCAACGGATATCCCATCAGCCAATTGTGACGGTTGCGGCTGTCCACCAGCCATCACTATGGCGTTGAACAGCTTTATCATCCCAAAAACCGTCCCGAACAGACCTACCATCGGCGAAACATTGCCGATTAGATTAAGCCATTCAATCCTGCGCAAAAGCCCTCCCGCCTGCTCCTGAAGTGATTCGGCAAGTAGGCTTCGCATCCGGAACCAATCGCCCTTGCCCTGGGCAACTGCCTTGACAACTGCAATACTAACAAAATCGCCCCTGTCGGTAATTCTCGCCGCCAACTGCCGAGGACCAAACTGCTGTATTATCTCGATAATCTGCCCGCCTATACCACCGGGCAGAAGTTTTTTGCGACGAATGGTAAGACCGTGTTCAACCGCCAGAAAAACCATAACAAGTGACATCGGCAAAAGAACAAACCAAACTATAGGCCCGCCGGATATGACAAACTGCGTAAAAAATGTCCGTGTTCCTGTCTGCGCAGGAATAACAGAGCTTACCCCCCTGGGAGCCTGCCCCCGTGAAAGCTGGAATCTCATTGCAACTATCACCGCCAGCACAACAACCAGTGCAATGACTAAAATAAAAGTTTTCAGCCAAAAGCTTTTACGCATCGTCAATATCTCACATCTTGTATTTCGTACCTCTCAGACTACAAACTCAATAGTCATCGACAAGGACAAAATCGCCACCACTTTGTCTTGCTATTGTTCTCAGCATCTCACGGTCATCGCTCTGTGGCCAGAATCCTATCGTATGGATTTTTGTTCTCGGCGCAAATTTTGCCAGCAACCCTACTATTCTCTGCGAAAATCTCCGGCTATCTTCGGTCGTCAACTCAAAGCCATCGGTGAGAAAATAAACAACTGCAGCGCTCTGGGCCATGCCGTCACGAATTTGCACAGCTCTTTCAAACGCCGCCAGCGCATTGGTCTGGCCCGCCGGCTGAATCGAATTGATGAACTCATATGCAGCCGATTTTATCTCTTCCGTTGCTCGAAGCAGCTTACCACCGCCAAATTCAAACAGCCTGTCGCCGCCGAAAAAGATAATGTAAAAATACTGGTCAGGCTGAAGGTTTCCAACAGACTCGCTCAGCTTCTCTCGAACCTGCCCAAATACCCCCTGCATACTACCCGAACAATCCACCACATAACAGACCTTACGCTCGTCTGCGAAACTGCCGAAAAACTCAATTCCTTCCCGCAAACTGGCGCTGCTCGGCAACGAAAATTCGCTCATCGAGACAGAAGGTTTTGCCAAATTCGGCCAATCTTTAGAGACCGGCTTCACGGTGCCAAAAATCTGATTTACCGGCAATAATCCCTCACTCTTTTTTGTAAACTCCCCTTTGGTAGGCCTTTTTACTTTCGGCTTAGGGATTACAGGAGCTGCTTGCACGAGCTTTTTTATCTGACTTATTTTAGCCGTAGGCACAGGCCTTTGTTTCACTCCAGCTTCGGACTGAGAGAACTTGACAAAACCAAGCCCCGTCAACACTACCAAATGCACGGCGATAGAGGCCGTCCACGCCCAGAACGTAGCGCCGCTGCTCCAGCCGCTACAAACCATCCTTTGGTTCGTCAATAAAGCCAAAAAACACTCCCTTATTTCTCACAGCCACCACACATCATCTGGCGCCGCATTGGCAGATTTTGTAATCAATCGAAAAACAGCCCCTTACTCCACTGTTTCCACTCGCGAGTAACTCGGCACCAACAAATTATAGAGCAGTATCGCGTCACCGTTATGCAGGCGAATACATCCTTGTGAACCTGCGATACCGATTTCATTAGGGTCTTTCGTGCCGTGAATGGCAAAACCTGTCCTGCCTACGGCATCTCCTTTGAGACCTTCCAGGCCTATCCACCTCGACCCTAAAGGATAATCAGGGTCCTCAGGCTCATATGTTTTACCGGAAACCGGATCCGTCCAGGTAGGAGTTATCAGTTTGCCATCTGCCTTGACCGCCCAAAGCCCTATCGGTGTCTCCATACCCGGCTGACCAAGACCAACAGGGAAACTACGAACAAAAGTGTTTTGAAGATACAAATCCATCGTGAAAGTCGAACGATATACCCTTGCATGGAATGGGCCGTTGACAACCTTTATCGTCTCTCCTGCTTGCAGAGCTGCAGGATGGTTAATGCTGTTAATCTCCATAAGAATCTCGTACGGAACCTTAAATTGCCTGCTGATTGTCGAAAGCAGATCGCCAGGCTTGACCTTATAAGTGCCGCAAAGCCTGTCCTGAGGAAAAATCGTCCTGCTAAACAGCCACTTTTCTGCAAGCTCAGAGAGCTGTTCTTTAACAAACGCTCGCTGCTGCCTACTCATAGGCAACGGCAACGTCTCGTTTAGCCTGTCACGCGCATCTATAATCCTGGCTGGCCTCGCCTCAATGTACGATATTGCTTCGGAAATAAGCTCTGCCGCCCAGGGATTAGCCTCTGCTGTTGGCGGCGCAACCTTTAACAAATTTGGTTCCACCTCGGCCTCTGCCGCAGGTAAGACTTCTTCGCTCTCCACCACCTTGCTGGTATCGGTTGAGGTCGCAACAGCCTTATCTTGGCCGAAAGGATAATGTCCGTAAATAAAAGCAATCACCACAGCAATAATCAGCAACGCTGAAATGACATATATCCACCTTCTGGTCCGGCCTCTCCGTCTGCTGTACCCACGAGCCATCTTATTCTCCTTCTTGGTCGTTAAAATACGTTATCTCTTCATCGGTCACTAAAAAATCTACCGCAACATCCGTCGAAGTCACAGGTATCGAGTCAACCACCTGCTCTGTGAAAGCAAAGCCACATTTGGGCGCTTTAAATTTATCATCAGTGAAAAATCTGTCATAATAAGAACTGCCCCGACCAAGCCGATTGCCTTTCCTGTCAAACCCTAAGGCGGGGGTAACCACCAAATCAATCTCTTCAAACGGTACCGGCACACCCGTTACAGGATTGCGCAGTCCCGAAGCCGAGGTCGAAAAACCAGTCTCCAGCGAATTTATCTCCACTGCTATCATACGCCTTTGTTGCCAGGAAATCTTCGGCACCGCAACCACCTTGCCTAATTGCCAGGCATGAAGTATCACCTCGGAAGT
>CAZTWR010000142.1:0-5057 GCA_964618055.1 uncultured Pirellulales bacterium
CCTGCGTCTCTAAGCATCGCCGGTATCATATAAATACTGGCCGAATCCGGGACGCTGACCACCCTTTCCAGAGGGACGTTACTATAGACACTGATTTTTTGTCGGGCCTTTTCGGTAACAGGATGGGCTGCCCTGCAGGCGATGATGTCCGGCTGAACGCCGCACTGCATAAGCTGCTTGATACCCAACTGTGCGGCCTTTGATTTTTGCTCACCGAGAGTGGGTGGTTCCAAAATATATGTCAGTGCTACAAAGCAGCAGCTATTCGGGCCTTCTTCGTATGCCAGCTCTCGCATTGCCTCGATAAAGTAGGCATTTTCCAAATCACCGACGGTGCCGCCAATCTCGACAAATACCATATCGGCGTCGGTTTCAGCAGCCAGGCTGCGAAGTTTGAGTTTGACTTCGCCGGTGACGTGGGGAATCATCTGGACGTCTCTGCCGAGATAATCTCCGTGTCGTTCTTTGTGGAGCACCGAGCTGAAAATTTGGCCGCTTGTCGCAAAGTTCGCCTTGCTTAAATTCTGGTCGAGCATTCTCTCATAAGTACCTAAATCCATATCGCATTCCATACCGTCATCGAGCACAAATACCTCGCCGTGTCGGAATGGATTGAGGGTGCCGGAATCGATATTCAAATAGCCTTCGAGCTTGATTGGCGCGACCTTCAGGCCTTTATCCTGCATAAGTTTGGCTAAACAAGATGAGAATATTCCTTTGCCCAGACCGCTCATCACAGTGCCAAGGACAAAACAATAGCGGGTTTTTCCTTTTTTATAGCCGGCAGGTACGGGTGAGAAAAATTCACTATCAGCTGAAATGTCGCTGACAGAAGCTAATAAATTGACCGGTTTTTGGTCATCCCGAGCGGGGTCGAGGGATCTGTTGCTTTCTTTCGTCATAAATTTTCCTTTTTATTTCAAGCTACAGAGCTTTCCTTATTATTTTAGCCACAGAGGACACAGAGGTCACAGAGAATTAAGGATGCTCGTTAAAAAATTTCAATGTATTTTCATATTTGATTTTATATTTTTTATGGTAATTTTTATCGCCCATTGCTTCTTGCTGCATTATTTCGACTGCCCTTTTAACCTCAGGACGCAAATGATGAATCTTGGAAACAAATAATTCTGATTCAAATGTATTTTCCTCTTCTTGTTGGCGAAAAGGAACCGGATATTTCGTGAATGAACTACGCCAATGTGATAGGTCAATACCTACTTCATTAAGTCTATCATTCGCCTCTGGTGTTACAATAGAACCTATCCAGTTTTGCTTTTCAGCATATTCATAGGCATTGATTATACCGGAACCAAGGACTAAGTTTTTCGATACGTCTGCATATAATTGGCCAAATCCTATGGCTGCACGTAAAGGCCATCCTCCCGAGATTACCATCCAACAAAAAACGTCGAATTCACCCCATAAGTATCTGAAAGCATTTCCGGAATCATCGCGAGTAAAAAACAAGAAAGTATCCGAGAACCATGTAGAAAAAACATCATTTGGAAAATAGACATTCTGCCTTTGTAATTCATCTATAATCTTCTTATAGTAATTCTTAACAAACAAATTTAAATGTCCTACCCCATATTGCCGTTCAAATTTTTTTATCTCATTTTTAAAACCGAGGATATCACAGCAAGCGACCCAACAATTACCATTTATTATTTTTTCTTCTTCCATTCTAATCTTATTCTCTGTGCTCTCTGTGGCTTTTCTTATATCGTTTGACGAATTCTGCGTATTGCTCTGGGGTGTCGATGCCGTCGCAGGTGTGTTCGACTTTGGCGACCAATATAGCAAAGCCATTTTCAATTGCTCGCAACTGCTCAAGTTTTTCGATTTTCTCCAGTGTTGTTTGCGGCAATGCGGTGATTTTTAGTAGAAACTCCTTGCGATAAGCATAAATTCCGATGTGGCGAAGATAATTTTTAACCGGGCCGATGCCGGCCTGCTGGCGGTCGTAGGGAATGACGGAACGAGAGAAATATATGGCCTTGCCATAACCAGCGGACAGCGGATAGCGTTCAGCGTTCAGTTTTTTACTGTTCGCTACACGCTGAACGCTGCACGCTATTACCTTTACGATATTTGGGTCGTCAATCTGGTCGGCGTTCTGGAACTCGGCGGCGAGTGTGGCCATCGGATAATCAGGATTATCCATTAAAAGCTGGGCGACATAATCGATATTTTTTGGGTCGATTTCGGGCTCGTCGGCCTGGAGGTTCACGATGATGTCGTCAGCGTTCAGCGGACGGCGTTCAGCGGACAGTTTTTTAATGGCCTCAGCGATGCGGTCGGTGCCGCTTGCACAATCTGGGCTGGTCATAATACATTCAGCACCGAAGTATTGGGCGGCGGCAACGGTTCGCTCATCATCGGCTGCTATTATTACCTTTTGGGGCAGTTTGGCAAGACAGGCCTGCTCGTAAGTGTGCTGGATGAGGAATTTGCCGGTATCTTTGGCGAGAACTTTACCCGGGAATCTGGTCGAACCGTAACGAGCAGGTATACAAGCGTAAACTGTCACAAATAACCTTCCCGGCAGCGCTCCGTCGCCATAGCTTCCGACTTCGCCCTGCGCAGCATACCTTACGGCACTAAAGGACTACGCCGGACAGGTTGGAGCGTCGGCGACAGAATTCGGTCAAAAAACCACTGCCAAAGCATATTAAGCCAAACAGAAGATTTTGTCAACAGGTAACAGATGAAAATATTTTCTTTACGATTTTGCTTGACAAAGCCGGATGGATTTGGTTTAATAGTTTTATTATGAGGCGAATTAACCGTAAAAATACCATTACATGGTGGTGGCCTGCAGGATAAATCCAGCAGGCGGCGGTGATTTGCTGTCAAAAACTCGGTAGATTCTCTTAAAAGCAGCCTGTTGGAAAAACAGGCTGCTTTTTTATTTGTATTTATGAGGATTTGCGGATAGAAAATTGCATTGAAAGGTCAAAAATATGGATGATTACAGACAGATAATAGTTAAGGCCAAGCCGGGACAAATCGTGCCTATTGTTAAACAAATCGATATGGACGAGCCGGTGGATTTTTTTGCCAAGCTAAGCGACTACGGCCAGGCTAAAAATTGTGCTTTGTTCGAAGCAAGGGACTATCTGGCGGAAAATGCGCTAAGCTTCGGCACGGCAAGGCCGGGGCTTTACCTTACGGGTACAGGCAATGAATTTACTATCAATGCCCTGAGTAATACCGGCAGGCGAATAATAGAGTATTTGTCCACCCAGGTAAAAAAAAGGTTTGGTTTTTGCGAATCGGTGGAATTCGGCTCAGGAACAATTACCGGTCGAATTAAACAAGACGAAAAAGTAATAGATGAGCAGTCACGGCTGCAAAGCACGAATCAGATGGATGTGTTGCGGGCGGTTGCGTTTGCCTTTAGTTTGGCCAGCAAGCCATTCCGCGTAACCTGCGGTCTGTTAGGGGCTCTAAGCTACGATGTTAGAGACCCGTTTGAGAAACTACCTCCCAATGAAGTAGACCAGCTCGGAAATCCTGATTATGAGCTTTACTTCGCTGACAATATCTTCTTGATGGACCATCAGGCAGGCAAAGGCTACGTGATTGTAAATTGCATCATAACTGATGACGACCGCGATGCTTTAATTGCCGAGGTGCAGCAGTGCTTCGATTATTACTTCAACACTGCAAAACTCCAGACGCCGAAAGGCAAGCCCTTTACCGGCTCGCTGCCGGTTGCATCGACCGATACCAACCAAGAGGAATATGAAGAAATGGTTCGTACTGCTAAACAACATATTCTCGATGGCGATATTCTTCAGGTGGTTTTAAGCAGGACTAAATTAGAGCCGTGTCCCGATGAGCCGCTGGACGTTTATAAACGGCTGAGAGCGTTGAATCCTTCACCGTATATGTTCTATCTGAACACCCCCAAGACGATACTGATGGGTTCCAGTCCGGAATTGAATTTGCGGGTAAGCGGTGCCGAGCCACGTAGCGTTGAGATAAGGCCCATAGCCGGAACAAAACCCAGAGGCCGAGCCGGAGATAAAATCGATGAAGATACAGACTTTAGATACGAGGCGGAACTGAAGCTCGACCATAAAGAATTAGCTGAACATATAATGTTAGTTGATTTGGCGAGAAACGATATTGCACGGGTGGCTGAGCCGGGCAGCAGAATCGTTACGGAACTTCTGACGGTGGAAAAATACGCTTCAGTGCAACATCTGGTAAGCAATGTCAGGGGCACGCTGGCAAAAGGTCTCGATGCGCTAAGCGCATATCTTGCGACGATGAATATGGGCACGCTTACGGGGGCTCCGAAGATTGAGGCAATGAAACTGATACGCCTGTTCGAAAAGACCAAACGCGGCTACTACGGCGGAGCTGTTTGCTATCTGACTGTGGACGGCCAATTCGATAGTTGTATTACCATAAGAAGCCTGCAGCTCAAAGACTACACCGCTTTCGTTCGGGTCGGCGCAGGTATAGTACATGATAGTGTCCCGAAAACCGAATTTGAAGAAACTGAGCACAAGGCAAACTCCTGTTTGCGCGCGATTCGAGGAGAATAGAATTTGCCACAGAGCACACAGAGAACCACAGAGAAGAAATTGAAATTAAAGTAGGAAAGAAGATGGAAGATACAAGTAGAAAAGTTTTGTTTATCGATAACTTTGATTCATTCACGTATAATCTGGTCGATGATTTCTGCAAGCGCAATTGCGAGGCGAGGGTATATCGTGCTGACACCAAACTTGAAGACCTCAAGCGAGTGGCAGAAGAGTTTAAGCCGGACTTGCTTGTAATTTCGCCCGGGCCGGGCACACCTGATACAGCCGGTGTCTCGTTGGCGGCGATAGATTACTTCAAAGACAAATTGCCGATATTCGGGGTCTGTCTCGGCCATCAGGCGATTGCGCAGTATTTCGGCGGTAAAGTCAGCCATGCCCCTGTGCCGATGCATGGCAAGCCCTCACGAGTAACACACAATGAGGAAGGTATATTCGCCGGCGTGGAAAATCCGCTGCAGGCAGGACGCTATCATAGTCTCTGCTGCTATACGCTGG
>CAZTWR010000143.1:0-5053 GCA_964618055.1 uncultured Pirellulales bacterium
TAGGCAATATGGAAAGGCGGTTCTCCAACAATCGGTTCTGGCCGAGCGATAATGGATTCTTCTTTGAAATCTCTAAAGGAGCAATTTGCGCCGGAAACGTGTTTGTCAATTGCGACCATGGCATTTTCGTGCTCAATAGCTCCGATGTTCAAATCTACCAAAACACATTAGTAAACAGCACAGTATGTATCGGGCGCACTGCGAGGAGTGCGGCCGGCGACCACTTCGGGTGGCATCCGAGCACCGGTCCGGATGTTGACAAGCGGGACGGACACGTGTTTGTCAATAACCTGCTCACAGGCGATGAGAATTATCGCAGACCTCTTCTGGCTTTTTCACAGCCGAGAACCTTGTGTGAGCGGCTCGATAAGCCGCAAGTGAAACAGCTCGATTATAATGTGTATGTGCTGGGCGGGGACACGGCATCCGAACCATTGATTTTGTGGAGTCCGGCGAAGAACGATGATTGTCAGGTGGCATTTGAGTCGCTGGAGGGTTTGCAGAAACTACATCCGGAATTTTCGGCCCACAGTCAGTATTTCGCCAATTATAATGGTCCCTTGTTCAAGAGTTCCAAACTGGGCAATTACCAATTATTACAAGCATTTCCAGGCTCTACTGCAGCAACCTCTCTTCCAACTAAAATCAGGGAGCTTCTTGGCCGACCAAAAACCGATGCCCGGTTTATTGGAGCTTACTCGCTGCTTCCCTGAACTTGTAAATCGTGCTCCACATAAAAAAGAAGACCCGGACGGTAATAATATCCATAGTGTCTTTCTTTTTTCTGCGTGCATCGAACATAATAAAATACGCTACTTTACGCCTGAGGCGTATAAATTTGTCAGGAATTTAGTTTAGCCAATGCGGCGGCGCCGATTATGCCGGCATCTTCACCCAGTGTGGCGAAACAAATCTCGACCGTCTCTTTCTTCAAATGCCAGATTTGCTCGTTAAAATAGTCTTTTATTCGGTTTAAGAGGATGTCACCTGCAGCAATCATTCCGCCGGCAAAGACGATTCGTGTCGGTTCTGTGGTATGCAACGTGTTTATGCAGAGAACGGCAAGGGCTTTGGCGGTCTCATCGGTTATCTTTTTGGCTAATTTGTCGCCAGCTTTTAGATGGTCGTAAACATCTTTGCAGGTGATTTTGCCTTTTTCATCGAGGACTTTTTTCAGGCTGGATTTTTCTCCTGCCTCTACGGCTTCGGCAGCTCTTTTTGCGGTATTGGTTGCTGAGGCATACGCTTCGGCGCAGCCCTTTTGGCCACAATTGCATAACCGGCCATCGGGGTAGATTATGATATGGCCAAGCTCGTTGGCATTGTCACCAGCCCCAGCAAGTAGTTTGCCTTTATTGATAATCCCGCCGCCTATTCCGGTGCCCAAAGTAAAAAAGACCATATCCTCAACACCTTTTCCCGCACCGGCAACGAATTCGCCGAAGCAGGCGACATTGGCATCGTTTTCGAAAACGATTGTTTTTCCGCCTAATCTGTCGCTGAACATCTGGCGAATAGGAACGTTTCTGAAAGTCGGGAAATTCGTGGCTGCTTCAATGATTCCTTCGCTATACTTGGCAGGGCCTGGACTGGCCAAACCGACCGCAGGCACATCGTCCATAGACAAACCGGCTTTGGTTACACACTGCTCGGAGGCTCTGGCCATATTCTCTATTATTACTTTAGCCTGCTTTTCAGCCTCTGTAGGCGCTGATGTTTTGGCTAAAAGTTTTAGTTGCGAATCGAAACAGCCGACCTTTATAAACGTTCCGCCTAAATCGATGCCGACGAAGATTTCGCCCATTATTTTTCTCCGTTTAAATTAAAGAATAGTTCACTGATTTTGTGATTCCGGCAGTTCGCGGAGCCAGATGTTGCGGTAGCGGACAGGGTTTTTGTGGTCCTGGAGCATAAGCGGCATCTTGTCGGTGTGGGGGTGGTACTTTGCGCGTTTCTTCCATACAGTTGTGCCTTCGATATCGAAGTGGTCCTGGACCAGGACCCCATTTTGCAGCACCGTGATGGTTGCGGGCTTGACGACTTTGCCTTTCTTGAAGATTGGGCGGTGGAAGATAATGTCGTAGCTTTGCCATTGTCCTGGCGGGCGGCATACGTTGACCAGCGGTGGTTTCTGGCCATATATAGCGGCGGCCTGGCCGTCGACGTAAGTTCTGTTATTGTAGGAATCGAGCACCTGCACCTCGTAGTTGCTCATCAGAAAGACGCCGCTGTTGCCTCGGTCCTGGCTGCTGCCTTTGACTTTCGCCGGCGAAGCCCACTCGATGTGCAACTGGCAATCGCCGAATGCCTGTTTGGTGCGGATGTTGCCTGTTTTCTTGACTACCTCCATATATCCGTTTTTGACCTTCCACTTGGCGTCGCTGCCGTCCTTTTCAGATACCCAATTAGAGAGGTCCTTGCCGTCGAAGAGAACAACAGCGTCGGACGGCGGCTGGCCCGGTTGCTCAGCAGCGGTGATGACCTTCGGCAGCGGACGGTTCATATCGTGCACCTTCCAGGTATGCTGCTTCTTTGCAAAGTTGATAATTGAGCAGCCCATCGCTGTGGTAAGCAGCATAGCACAAGTTCCTGATAACAGTAGTTTAATGTTCATTTCTAATTCCTTTTATTTGTGTCCTATTTACTTAATCCGGATAGCCGTCAGGGTATTTGTTATGCCATTGCCAGGCGGTTGAGACTATTTTTTCCAGGTCGGGGAATTGGGGCCTCCAGCCGAGTTCGTTCATTGCCTTTGTAGCATCGGAGGTTAATATTGGTGCATCGCCCGGCCGACGTTCCGATTCTACCACCTTAAAATCTTTGCCACTAACCTTTTTAACTGTTTCGATTACTTCTCTGACTGAATAGCCACTTCCATTGCCTAAATTATAGACCAGCTCACCCCCGCTCTTGTCTTCGACAAGAAGACGCGGGGGCTCCAACTTGTTTAGTGCCAACAGATGTGCCCTGCATAAATCCTCAATATGAATGTAATCGCGAATGCAGGTTCCGTCCGGCGTGGGGTAATCGGTTCCGTAGATTTTGACTTCGCTGCGTTTTCCCATTGCTGCCTGAATAGCCCGTGGAATCAGATGGGATTCAGGCCGATGGTCCTCACCAAGAGTAGCGTTCGCTCCCGCACCGCAGGCATTGAAATATCTCAGCGAGGCATAGCGGAGTTTTCCTACTTGGCTTTGAAAGTGACACATCCTTTCAACCGCCCACTTGGTCTCTCCGTAGGGATTGATTGGCGCAGTCGGCGAATCCTCGGTAATCGGCACTTTTTGGGGCATACCATATACTGCAGCGCTGCTGCTAAAAACAAGTTTTTCTACGCCAGCAGCCTCCATTGCGCTCAATAAAGTCTGCGTGCAACATACATTATTGTGATAGTATTTAAGCGGTGCCTGTACCGATTCGCCGACTTCAATCAGCGCAGCAAAGTGGAAGACGGCCTCGATTTTGTATTTCTTAAGTGTTTTGACGAGTAATTCGTAATCGGCTAAATCACCTTCGACGAACTCAGTTTCTCCGACCGTAGCCCGATGCCCCCCGCTGAGGTTGTCATAAACCACCGGCTCATACCCTTCGGTGTCAAGCATCGCCGTCATATTACTGCCGATGTAACCTGCTCCGCCGCAAACCAATATTTTCATAATCCTGTTACTCGATACTTGAATCTCGATACTCGATATCGAGCGACGAGCGACGAGCATCGAGCATCGAGGAAATCTGCTTCAAAATAACTGTTGCCAGCTGCCTGTCTTCGCCCAAATCAACCCAGGCCATACCTCGTCTCTGCTCATCGTGCAGTTTTAGTATCTGCCTTAATGGGCCGCTCTGCGAAAACATCTCGTATACTCGTGAGCGGCTGCGGGTTTCGTGCTCAGGCAGGTGCAGTCTTTGTATATTTACATTGCAGTGGATGCACAGTTGCGTGCCCTGTTGTTTTAAACTGCATTCTGCAATTCTTCGAATGCTGTGCAGGTTTGCTTCCAATACGTTGAAGGCCCCGACATTATCTTCGCGCCAGAATTCGAAGAATTGTGCTCCAGCTAACGGCCTGGTTCTTATAACGCCGAGCTCGGCGTCAGATTTAGCGATAGTAAAATGCATTTTACCGAGGACGTCTTCAGCTACCTGCATTACCTCGGCTTTACTGGTATCTGACAGACAGATTTGCTCGACTGTTTCATACTGCTGCTGTTGTGCACAGCCTGCTACGATAAGTGCGTAGGCCATAAGTGCATAAGGGCACAAGTTAGTTTTGGGTTTTCTACTGTTCATTTCAGATTTTCCCGAATTTCGACAGATTATATATGCGGCGAGCTTTTAGCTCAAGAACCAATTGTTTTTTTCAAATCAAGTTGGCAGCGACACCATTACCATATTGCCCGGCTCAGCTTTGCAACTAAACCCCGTTAGAAGCTCTGTATGGATATCCGACACAGACGGATTTTTTACAGGCGTAGCTAACATACAGGCCAACAAGGGAAAATTTCTAACGGGGTAAAGAATAGCTGGTTTTAAGGCCGATATTTATGTTAGTGGTTAGCATTTGATTGTTGGGAACATCCGCCTTCGCCAAGGCTACGGTGGACAAGATGGCCTCAGTGCAGGTACAATCTGTTGGTGAAAAGTTACTCTCTTTGCCTTTAGGGGGGCAGGTAAAAGATTTTCTCGACTACCTGACTGTTGAGGCGGGTCTGGCGGACAATACCATTTTGGCCTATGGCCGCGACCTGATACGCTTTTTGGAATATTGCAAATCCAGCAAGATCCGCCGACTGAACCAAATAAAACCGGCTCTTATCCAAAGCTATCTGCGAATCCTCACGAGGGACGAGCAAAGGAGCGAAAGCTCAATTAAACGCAGCCTTGTTGCCATAAGAATGTTTCTTCAATTTGCCAAACTTACCGGCCTTGTCGATGACGATTTGGCTACAATCCTTGAGGGCCCGAAGCTGTGGCAAAGGCTTCCGACTATTTGCAGTAAAAAACAGGTTATCAGTATTATTAACGCTGTTTGTCCGGACGAACCTTTTTACCTTCG
>CAZTWR010000144.1:0-5033 GCA_964618055.1 uncultured Pirellulales bacterium
AGAGCGCTTTTACATCATACGTTGACATCGGCAGGAAATTTTACCCTTATATGCCCGTGCGGTGGTTTGCAAGATTTAGCTACAGAACAGTCGATTACGTTAAAGACGTTCATTGTCCGGTGATGATAATTCACAGCCGAAACGATGAGACTATACCGTTCGAATTTGGTTTGGAGCTATATGAGGCTGCGAATGAGCCGAAAGAGTTTGTCGAGATTTTCGGCAGTCATAACGATGGTTTCTTGGTCTCCAGCGAGATTTACAAGAATGCCTGGACGAAGTGGCTAAAATTCTTAAAAAGATATAAAAGCCAGGCCCGTCGCATACAGGTCTCTTAACAACTCAGAGTTTCCGGGTGTTAGCGAGAGGGGCAAATAATTAACTAAATACCATAAACCGCAGTTAAAGTTTTCTCACCAGACCCACCACGATGGCCTCGATTCGGCAGTTGTCGGAATAAATTGGGTCGTAATCGTCATTGGCCGGCTGGAGCCGAGCGATGGATTTTTCCTTATAGAATCTTTTTAGTGTTGCGTTTTCGTTATCGACGATGGCAATGACCAATTGGCCGTTATTAGCTAAGCAGGTGCGTCGGCAAATCACGTAATCACCGCTGCGGATATCGGCGCCGGCCATACTGTCACCTGTTACCTCAAGGACGAATATATCATCATTATTTCCAAAATGAGAGCTCAGGGACAGCAATTCTGTGTCTTCAACGGCCTCTATGGGTGCTCCGGCGGCAACTTTGCCAACGAGTGGTATGCCCGTCTTCGCTAAAGCTACGCCGGGCGAGAAAGCTACGCCGGACAGGAAAGCTACGCCGGACAAGCCTGCCGACGGCTGGCTACAAGGATTCGAGCTGTCATTGTTGAGGCAGTTAAGCAGTTCTTGCGCTTTTGAAGTTAGTTTCAAAGAGCGAGCCTTGGCTGGCAAAGCGGATAGCAGGCCTTTTTTTCGTAGTTCTGCGATATGCTCGAATGCGGTGCTTCGGCTTATGGCCAGTTCCAACGCTAATTCTGCAATCGTCGGGGAATAACATCGGCTGGCCTGAAAAACGTGAATCGCTTTTAATAATTGTAGTTGACGTGGAGTAAGTCGCCGACGCTCCACAGCTATCCGGCCTTCGCAGCCGCTTCGGCGGAGGAGGCTGGCGACGGAGCGCTGGTTTGCCAGCTTTGCTTTCAACGACATATTCTAAATTCTCCTTTGAAGCGGTATTGAAATCTGAGCCAAGTAATGCGGTTATTATTTCGTTTAGCGAGCTGAGCAGTTTAGCCAGACGCTTCTTTGAGGGCTGAGGGGACTGGGAGGCTTGTGGCGGCCAAACAGAGACAAAATCACCGCCCGGTCCGAATCTGCATACAGGCTCAATCTGCTTGTCTTTATCGCTGTTCATTTTTATTCCAATCCTCTTTTAACGGTGATTATGTCAGTGGTAGAGTTTCGATAATGCTACAGCAAATGTTTCTATCGGTAATGTAAAGGTAAAAACCCTAACAAAAACCGAACAAAAATCAGCGAATTAAAAAGAAAATTTCAGCCCTATAATTTGTTATTTAATAACGGTGATAATATAGGACGGTGGTTCGACTCCTTGCAGTCGCTCACCATCGTCCTGAGCGAGGTCGAAGGACGATTAGCGATGTTGGAAAGATGGCTCACATAGAGCGCAATCGAGAAGTCAGCGGGGGAGAGAATCACAAAAGATTGTGCCTTTCAGCTTTGAAGCGGAGGCAGTCACTTATCTTTCAGGAAAGCTTTGGGCAATGATTCGATTATGTCGGTAGTCATTAAGCTGACCTGGCCGTATCTTTCTGCTGCAATGTCACCGGCTAAGCCGTGGATGTAGACGCCGAGGACTGCTGCGTCGAAATTGCTTAGTCCCTGTCCTATAAGGGCGGTTATAACGCCTGTCAGGACATCGCCCGAGCCGGCTGTTGCCATTCCGGGATTGCCGGTTTTATTGATATATACTTTTTGGCCGTCGGTAACGACTGTTCCTGCTCCTTTCAAGACCACGATAGTTTTGCTGCGTTGTGCTAATTTGCCTGCCTGGTCACGGCGGTCGGGCGGCATCTGTTCTCTGAAAAGGGACGCCCACAATCTTTTCATCTCTCCCGGATGAGGTGTCAAAATCAGGTTTGCTTTTAGTTTGGTGGGCCAGTTTTTTATCCCGCTTAGGTTGTTCAGGCCATCGGCGTCTATAAGCAATCGCAGCTGCTCCTGTTTGATGAGGGCCTCGAGTATCGAGCGCAGTGCGCCGCTGATGCCGATACCGGGGCCGAAGGCGAGACAATCATTTTCACCGGCGGCATCGAGAATAGTATTGATTGCCTTTGCGGATATTCGGCCAACGCTGTCTTCGGCCAGCGGTATAGTAGTGTAGGATGTTTCTATTGAGGCCACTATTGGTAAAACGCTTTTCGGGATTGCAACTCTGACAAGTCCTGCACCGGAGCGCAGGGCAGCTCGACCTGCAAGTGCAGCAGCTCCGCTCATACCGATACTGCCGCCTATAATACAGACCCTGCCGAAATCGCCCTTGTGGCCATCAGGTTTTCTTGGTTTTAATTTCGGGATGTTTTCTATTATCTGCATATAACCTCGTTTCGAGAGGTATATTACAAATAATGCAGGATATAGTCAATGCCGTAAGGCATGCTGTGCATAAAAGATTTGACAAGCAGATAGTAAGGTTTATAATCGTCAAATAAAGCGAGGAACTTCTTGTATAAAATCAGTAGCAAAAGACCGGAGTTATTTGGTATCAAATTTGGCGGTTATATGGTTCGGAAAACTGAAGTTCCGCATCTTATGCAGATCAGTCTAATTATTGTTATACCTCTATAGGAGGTAACTATGGTACAGCGCAACGTTACGATGGTCGCCTTCCACGGAGACAAAAAATCTGATTCTTCTCTTGCACAGCTACTAAGTAATGTCTTTGAGGAATTAGAGAACGCCGTTGGGTTTTCATATTCAAAAGTTTTCGTTCCGTTTGTTGAAGATCAAATTCATGCAACGCTCATCGGCATGGAAGTCGATATCGTTGGTGGGCAGTTTTATGGACATTGGTTTCATCAGAATCGCATTAGCACAGAACGTTCGATTAATTTTCAGCGTTTTGTCGAACTACTCAATCGTTTGGCTCAGCGTAAACCGATTTTTACAATCCGTTTTGGCGGATTCCGCAAAGCATATTGCACGTGCGTTGGGAAGTCAGCAGAAGGTTGGGCTTGTTCCAGTAGCGGTGCAGAATTTCACAGTTGTGACCGTTCAGCCTATGAAGGTTCCTTCTATGCCTATGCACCCGGCCCAGCTGTGCTTACTGGTTGGCAGGTTCGAACATCAGAGAACTTGAGCGAGTTTCCACATTCTCTGTATGACTTCCGATTGGCCGCAGAAAGCGATGGCTTCCTTGATAAGTATCATAGTGATAAGGCTCCTCATTGGATGGATGATGACTGCTACATAAAACTTGGTTCGTTCATCCATTCAGTAGCGAATTTGGGTGATGTAGAAGAACGTATGCGTAACTATTTGAGCAAGAGAGGGGCGGTAACAGTTGATATAACGGCGGAAGACGTCTCGATAGTTCTTTACGAAGATCCTTCACTGAAGAAAGAGGCTATCATAGATCGTATTTTGCTATCCGATGCGGTCGCTGACGAACATAGGATTATTCAATTATATCACCGGCTCCTCGAATGAGGGCTGCAAATAGCGGTATAACAAGCGGTTGTAGCCGACCGCCTTCGGCGCGGGTATGCGTGGCGCGTTTTGCTATCAATCGCTCTGGTTATTGTAGCGAGTCTTGCCAGAGTCGGCGGCTGAACCGCAAGCCGTTAGCGGCTTTGCAAAAAAAGTGAGGTAGGGATAATATTGCACCTATCCCGCAGCGAACTATGCCCTGTTACTTTCCTGTTTCGATTTTTTTATTTATCAATGATGCAGCCACGGCTGCGGAAAAACCACTATCAATATTGACGACGGTGACACCAGCAGCACAGCTATTGAGCATCGTCAAAAGGGCTGAGAGTCCTTCGAAGCTGGCACCATAGCCTACACTGGTGGGGACAGCGATTACAGGGCAGCTAACCAGCCCTCCTACGACGCTGGCTAATGCTCCTTCCATTCCTGCTACAACAATAATGACGTTGGCGTTTTGTAGTTTCGCAAGATGCCCGAGCAATCTGTGCAGGCCAGCCACTCCGACATCACAAATCAGTTCGGTCCTTTGGCCCATAATCTCAGCGGTAACCTTTGCTTCGGCTGCGACGGGCATATCGGCGGTGCCGGCGGTAACTATCGGAATAATAGCCTTCGAAGGTTCGAGTTCTCTCTGTTGTAGCACAATCGCCCTGGCCGACTTTTCATATCTGACATTCGGGAATTTTTTCGTCTTGGCCAGTGCTTCGAAAACATCCTCCTCGACTCTGGTGGCCAGGACGTTATTGCCTTTTTCAGCGAGGTTCGAGAAGATTTTAACTATCTGTTCAGTAGTTTTGCCGGGGCAGTAAATGACCTCAGGAAAGCCGCGGCGAATCTGGCGGTGATGGTCTATGCAGGCAAAGCCCAAATCCTCAAACGGCAGGTGGCGAAGTTTTTCGACCGCCTCGTCAATAGTGACTTTGCCTTTTTTAACCTGCTCCAGCAACTTTTTTAGTTGTTCAGGTTGAATGGCTCACCTTCCGTTGTCTTAAAATCAAATATCAAAAATTAAATATCAAAATTACATATCAAAATGCAAAATTATTTCCTGCCTTTAAGCGTAAGAATGCTTGAGGCAAAGATATTTGCAATCTCATTGAGTTCATTTAAAAACCAGGTGACTTCCTGCGGTTTTATACGCCCACTGTCACGAAGTAGTGCAAACCATAACTTACTTTCACTTGCTGATTTAAGCGGGGTATTAAAGAAATTGGTAAAATCTTTCTTGCTGCTTGCTGCCTGACCTTCAATATAGTTGCCAATAATACTTGTGCCACTCCGAAGTAACTGGTCTCCGATTCTTTTTGAAACGTTATCAT
>CAZTWR010000145.1:0-5001 GCA_964618055.1 uncultured Pirellulales bacterium
AACAATTGGTCTCTGCTCATAGCCATAGGCGAGCGTGAAGCAGCAAGTATGCCGCCATTTGCGGTAGTTACAAAAGCAGCTATTGCAGCTAAGCTGAGAACAGCAAATCCTGCTGAGCCCATAAATTTAGACGCTGCCAGTGATATCGGCATCAGGTTATCAGCCAGCTCTTTGCCATCCACGACACCTACCGTAATTACAATTACGCCGATATAAAAAAGCGTTACAACAAACCAGGCCAGGAGCATACCCATGGGCAGGTTTTTGCCGGGTTGTTTGACTTCTTCTGCGATGCTGGCAACTTTGGTCAGGCCGCCAAAGCTTATGAAAACCAGACCCGCAGTTGCCAACACTGCTGGCCAGCTCTTTTCGAGAAAGCCCTTGAATCTTACGGCTTCGACGGCTCTGGTGCCGAAAAGCACAAAGAAGGCAAGTATCGCCAACAGTGCTACCACAAGCAAAACCTGAAATCTGCTTGTTTGTTTGACACTTACAATATTCAATGCCATGAAGCCGAGGCAGCAGAGGACAGCTATTGCTTTGAGATGCCACGGGTCAAGCTGCACTGGAAAGACTACTTGCAGTACAACCTCGATAAGAACCGCCATTCCGACAACGGCAAATGCACTTTTCAATGCCAGTGAAAACCATCCTGCCAATCCTCCGAATAGGCCCCAAACCGGGCCTAAACTTCGCTCGACATAAAAATATGTTCCCCCTGCTCGTGGCATTGCGGTGGCCAATTCGGCCTTGCTGAGAACGCTGGGAATTATCAAAACCGATGCAAAAAAATACGACAATATGACCGCAGGCCCTGCTTTTGCGAAAGCGATAGCAGGCAAAACAAACAAACCTGAACTTATCATCGCGCCAGCCGCTACAGCAAATACATCAAGCAAGCCGAGCTGTTTCTTTAGCTGAGCCACTTTGAAACCTCGCAACAAAATCGTACCACCCTCAGACCATACGATAACCACAACCGACTACTGCGTCAAAATAAAACTGCGAGCAAAATTTAACCTTGCCACTTACGGTTTTTGGTTTTCTTACCCCTGCATTCGGGTAAAATTAGACGACGACATTACTGTTGCTGGAATAATTTACAGTAAAAAATTCGAAGACACAAAAAGATGTCAAAACCAAAGATTTTCCTGTTAAATCCGCCGATTTATGATTTTGCAGCCTATGATTTTTGGCTAAAACCTTATGGCCTGTTGAGCGTGGCAGGATACCTGCGCGGCAGAGCCGAATTTATCCTCTTCGATTATCTTGACCGTTTGCATCCATTTATGGCCAAGGTGAAGGAACTGCAATCTGACGAATGGGGGCGAGGCCGATTTTACTGCGAACAGATTATAAATCCTCTTTGCTTGGCACAAATCCCGAGGTATTTTCGGCGTTTTGGCCTGCCCCGCAGTATGTTTCAGCATTTTCTGGCAAAACAGCAGCCGTGCGATTTTATACTTATTCAAACGATGATGACCTATTGGTACAAAGGCATCCAGGAAGTAATAGAGGATGTTCATAAGGCCTGGCCGAAAGCAAAAATCATACTGGGAGGCAACTACGCTACACTCTGCAGCAGCCACGTACAAGGATTAGGGGCAGATTTTTTAGTGCGGGGTACTGACCTGCAGCCGCTCTGGGAATATTTAAGCATCACGCCGGACTTGAAGCAGCCGGCGTTGTGGGAAGCTTATGAAAAGCTAAATGTCGGGGTTTTGAAACTGTCTGACGGCTGCCCTTTTAGTTGCACTTACTGCTCTGTGCCGAAGGTTTATGGTAAATTCAAGGCTCGGTCACTGGAACGCTCTCTGGCCGAATTGCAGCTTTTGGTAGAGTGCGGAGTTGAAAATATTGCTTTCTACGACGATGCCTTGTTATACAAAAGCAGTGAAGTTCTGGCGCCGTTTCTGGAAGAAGTGTTGAAACGAGATATAAAGGTGAATTTTCACAGTCCCAACGCCCTTAATGCCCGCTTTATTACAAGAGAGCTGGCCGAGCTGATGGTGCAGGCCGGCTTTAAAACCTTCTATTTGGGGCTTGAGAGCGCTTCTTTGCAATGGCAGCAACGCACTGGTTCGAAGGTTTCTTCTGGTGAGCTTGCACAGGCAGTTAAGCACCTCACCGTTGCGGGGGCAGAGCCGACAAGCATTACCGCATATCAAATTCTCGGCCATCCGCACGGTAACATTCAGGAATTGGAAAAATCGATGCGTTTTGCAAACAGTCTGGGTATTCGTGGAATGTTAGCCGACTTCTCGCCGATACCGGATACGCCAGATGGCGAGTACTGTCGCAAATGGGTGGATATGGATGAGCCGTTGTTCCACAATAAGACTGCATTTCCGATTATTTTGTTGGGTTTCGATGAAGTAAACCGCCTGAAAGACCTGCAGCGGCAACTTAACCACTCACTGGCTTAATAGCAGTGCATTGATTTCTCATCCCAAATCCTGTATATTCCTTTGATTATGAATAATCGAACTGAACGCATTAAAAGCTCTGGTTGGCCATGTGCGCAAGTACTGTATGGCGGGAGAATACACAAATGCTTAAGATTGTAATAGTGTCTGCTTGTATATTTGTTTTCGCCATTTTAATGTCAATGGTAGGCAGGGGAGGCGGCAATTTTTATGTGCCGATACTGATAGCATCCGGAGCTTCGATGAATGTTGCTGCGACAAGTGCACAACTGATTTTGCTGACAACAGCTATTGGTGCCACGTTGGTTTTTCACAAGCACAAAACCGTTGATTGGAAACTGGCACTTGTAATAGACCCTCCGACAGATATTATGGCTTTTGTTGGTGGTTATTTTGCGCATTATTTTGCAGGGTATTATCTAAAATTTCTTTTTGCCAGCCTTTTAGTTTTGGCGGCTTTTTTTATGTTAAAACCGGTTAAAGAACGTATCCTGCACGATAAAAAACGTTTTGGCTATTGGAACCGCTGCTTTGACGAATATAAATACAGTGTAAATCTCTGGGCTGCTATTCCGTTTACCGCTGCAGTGGGTTTTTTCGCAGGAATGGTCGGGATTTCGGGAGGCTCGTTCAAGATACCGCTTATGGTATTAGCTTGCGGCGTTCCAATGAGAATAGCTGTTGGTACTTCTTCAGCTATGGTAGCGGTGACAGCTTTGATGGGATTTGCCGGACACACAATCGCAGGCGACTTCAACTTCCGATGGAGTATTCCTTTGGTTTGCGTTGCTGTAATGGGTGGTCTATTAGGGGGCCGAGTTTCTGTTAAAACAAACCCCGGACGGCTTAAAAAAATATTTGCTTATACAACATTAGCTGCAGCGGTTTTTATGATTGCCAATGCGCTTTTATTAAAGTAACTGCGCTATGATTATGAGCATTCGAACCATACACATTAAGACTTTCGGTTTCTCCCACGATTTTGCAATAGCAAATTTAGACGTGGGGGCACCCGTGTTTAGGTTTGTAGGAATACTATGAATGTATTCCTACAAACCTACGGGTGCCAGATGAACAAACTCGATACGGCGTTGGTTACCTCTGCGCTTAAAAAGGCCGGGTTTAGTATAGCTGAGAGTGAAAAAGGTGCTGATGTTGTTTTGATAAATACCTGCTCGGTGCGCGAGCATGCGGAACAGCGGGTTCTATCACATCTTGGTCATCTAAAACACATCAAAAAATCAAAGCCGAATATGGTGGTCGGGGTAATCGGCTGTATGGCGCAGCGGCTCGGTGCGGAACTGCTTGAAGATAAGACAATTGATATAGTTTGCGGCCCAGTACAAATACCACAAATCGCTGAACTCGTAACCAAAGCACTGCAGGAAAAGAAAAGAGCCGTTGCGATAACAGGGAAAATCCGTCAGGAATCGCCGGAAAACGAGGCTCTGGAAGAATTTGAGTCGGTTTTTGACAGCTACGATAAGCAGATACCGGGGCAGGCGTTTGTTCGGGCGATGCGGGGCTGTAATAACTTCTGCACATATTGCATTGTGCCGTATGTGCGTGGGCCGGAAGTATCGCGCCCCCCTGCCGCTATAATCGAACAAGTAAAAAGACTGGCTGGCGAGGGGGTAAAATTGGTTGCGCTGCTGGGACAAATGGTAAATGCTTATAAATACAATACTAACGGCAAAACGTATTGTCTGGCGGATTTGCTCTATATGGTGAGCGAAATTGAGGGAATCGAATGGATAAGATTTGTCACAAGTTACCCAACAGAAGAGTCTTATGGGCAGATTCTAAAGGCTATGGCTGATTTGCCGAAGGTTTGCAATTATCTGCATATGCCGGCACAGAGCGGCTCAGATAAAATCCTAAAAGCAATGAATCGTAACTATACAGCCAGTAAGTACTTAGAGCTGCTCGATAAGGCGAGAGAAATCGTGCCGGGGATTGCAATTGCAGGCGATTTTATGGTGGGGTTTCCGGGGGAAACGGAAGAGGATTTTGGAAAGACCGTAAGTTTAGTGCAGAAAGCGAGATATAAAAACTGCTTTGTGTTTAAATATTCGGCTCGGCCGGGGACGACGGCGGATAAACGGCTGCAAGATGCTGTGCCGCAAGAGGTTAAGAAAAGGCGAAATATAAAACTATTAGCGGTGCAGGAGAAAATAAGTGAGCAGTTAGCAAAGCAGTTTTTAGGGAAAGAAGTGAAGGTTCTGGTTGAGGGGTTGAGTAAAAAGGCAAATGTAAGTACTTGTTCAGAAAAGGGTTATCAGCAACTGATGGGCAGGACAGCGGAGGACTGGATAGTTGTATTTGATGGGCCGGTGACGCTGGCCGGAAAGTTTATAAAGGTGAAAATCACAAGGACAAGTCCGCTAACTCTCTTCGGTGAAATGAGTTAGATATACAAAGAGAGCGTTTAGCGTAGAGCGGAGGAGTGATAGGCCTTTTCGTAAAATGGCTCCAAAGGGGTCAACGGCGCTGGTTTATGAGCAAACGTTTGAAAATATTCGAAAACGTTCAAAAACTATACAGAAACGTACAAAAAAAGTACAGAAACGTACAA
>CAZTWR010000146.1:0-5000 GCA_964618055.1 uncultured Pirellulales bacterium
ATATCGCGCCTTTATCCGAAGGGCCCAGTGTAAGCATCTTGGCATTGTCCAGATCGAGGATTAAGATGGTTTCCATGTTCGAAAATGTTCTTCTGATTTTCGAGCCGACAACGACATCATGCATAATGGGTCCATTTGTCTCGTCACCCACAATGAAGTCAAGAACTACGGTACGGGCATTGAGAATCGGCTGGATGACCTGGGCAAAGGTCACAGTGCCATCGAAGAATGGACTAACACCTACTATTACCGCAATAATTATCACTGCCGCAACAGCCAGTTTTGTAATTGGACTTTTCATAATTATTTTCCTTAGCTTGAGAGCTATGCCGGCTTCACGAGCTGCTTTGAGTCCCGCGTTTTGTTCTCGCACAATTTGGTCCATAACATCGTCTTCAAGATCGCTTTGGGCCAGGACTCTACCGTTTTTGACCAAACGCTTGCGAAAGTCTGTGAGGTCCTTCAACTCCGCCTGGCATACAGTACAATCTTTCAGGTGTTCTGCGACCAACCGCTTCTTCTCTTCATCCAGAAGGTCTTCAACATAAGCAACTAATAGTTCTTTAAATTCTGCGCAGTTCATTTTACACCTCATAAATTTCGCTACGCTCTTGCTGCTGCAGCGATTTACGCAGCATGGCATAGGCCCGTGATAATGTTTTTGTTACTGTACCCAACGGCATATCAAGCTGTTCAGCTATCTGATTGCAGGAGCGCTCGCCATAATATCGCAGCAGTATGATTTTCCTGTACGCCTCGGGCAGATCGGCAATTGCCGCTTCGAGAACATAATCCTGCGAGAGCTCGGTACCGGGAGCTTCCTCCGAGAACGAGTGGACGATTTCTCGCTGGCGTTGGATTTGTTCTTTTCTTTGGTGCTCTTTTGCCACACGGTCGGCGATGCCAAGTAGCCAAGGAAAAAACGAATCTGGCCTTTTTAGTTTGCTCATATTGAAATACGCTCGCACAAGGGCTTCCTGAGCGGCTTCTTCCGCTCGGTCCTTATTGCCTAATTTCCCAGCCAGATTGGCCAGCAAAACCCCCTGATAGCGCCGCACAAGGTATCGGAAATCATCTGGATGGCCATCCAAACAACGCTTAACGTAGTATTTATCAGTCTCAGGCATACCAGCACCTCGAAAAATCTCTAAGGATTTGCGTTCTCATAATATAGTGTTGAATTAGCTGTGTTTGCGACACAAAAAAATAAAAAACCGCGGACAAAGGGGAATTTGGCAGACCGGTGTACAAGAGCACATAAAAACGGCCGAGCCGCGTTAGCTCGGCCTCTATCACATAGCACCTCACGGCAGCTTTTCTAATGTCCAACGATAGCTACTTTGCCTCGGTCGCAGCTTCATAAATTGCTACTATCTCATCGGCGCTGAGAGCGTAGCTGTAAATCTCAACGTCATCGATCAAGCCATCCCAGCAACGTCCCGGTCTTTCTGCGTTCTCACCAATGTAGACTGGTCTATTGTTTATTTGTATGGTGCCGGAAGCCTCAGCCGAAGCGTCGAGTTTCCCATCCGTGTATAAGTACATCATGTCCCCGTCGTACACCCCAACAACATGGTGCCATTGGCCATCATTGACATCTATAGTTCCAAAGATGTTAGACCATGTCGTGCCGGGGACAGCCAGGTCGGTGCAGGCAAATTCCAGATGGTTGTTGTTATTGTCCCTCTGAAGTCTCCAGCTACTATCCCCCTTAGTGACGATTGCTTGCCAGTCTCTGTCGAATGCATCGACCTTTATCCATGCACTGACCGTGATTTGGTTAGTGATGTTCAAGGCCGGGGCGTCGCCGATATCTACATAGTCACCATCTCCATCGAACTTAAGCGCGCCGCCAGTTATCCCCGGTGCCCAGCTTGTATCGCCCACAAGACTGCCGTCGTGACCGTTACCACTGTCATCGATGGCGATATCGCCCGAACCATCATCAAGAGTCCACCAGGCAACCAGTCCGCCTGTATTGAAACTCCAGATGTCGCCGGTTACGATAGAGCCATCGGGCTGAATCTCATCAATACGCCAGTAATAGGACGTCTGCCTTTGTAAAGCCGGTGCCAAGGTTGAACTGGAATCCGAGACCTCTGTCAGCAGCGACAGACTGTCGGCATTGGTGCCGAAGTACACCTTGTGCTCAGTCACGTATGCACCGGGCATCCAGCTAAGCTGAAGCTCAGAAAGCTGGACACCTTCAACTCCGTCGGCCGGCCGGGGTTTGATTGCCTTTGGCTCGGTATTAAGTGGTGCTGACTCAAGTTCGGCCAACTCCTCAGGTGTAACTTCTCCGACCGACAGGTCTGCGAAAATCACTTTATAGTTACCATTATCCATCCTCCATCGCATCAGTACTGCATGAGGAAATTCAGCTGTTACCTTATCACCATAGTATGCAGGGTCTTTGTCTTCAGTGACTAATGTTGCATATAACGTGGCAACCATTTGTAGATTAACCAGTTTCTGCATCGCTTCCTGGCTTGCACGTTCATCGGGTGAATCACCAAATTTCGCTGCCATTGCACCCCGTAACTGCTGCAGTTCCTGCGATATAGTCATAACAGAAAGCTCGCCTGGATATCTGCCGTTAGTAAGTTCGGCAAAAAATTCCAGGCCTTGCACAATGCTTTTCTCGCCTACCGACAATTCCAAATCTGCCATGAGCTCATAATCATCGGATATATTGGGCTCAAACTCAGAGGCATCAACCTCGAGGTCCCATTCGTACCCATGCAAGGTCATATCCATAATTTTTGAGCCATCTTTAGAATAAGCTTCCATCTCCAGCCTGACCGGCAAACCATTCCCGACAGCACACCAAAGCCGTCCAACCACATCGTCAAGTACGCCTCCGGCAATCCTGGGGTCCTTTAACTCGATGCCCTCGACCTCAATCCCATCAATTGTGCTACGGCCTAATTCCGTATATTCATACTTCATAAACTCTTCGACTATTTTTCTGGGGTCGCCATTGTCTTTCTGTATCTTTTCGAAAAGCTCGTTAGTCAAATTCATCCGTATGTATTGCCTCTGTTCAGGAACGACCGAAATAAGCAGACCTTGCGGTGGAAGAACATATATTTGTGCTGCTAACTTACCGTCCACATAGGAGTTCATCCGCATACCATAATTTTGGGAAACCAAGGCCTCTACCTCCATTTTCGTAGTTTCACCCGCTTGCATGCCCGGCATATCTTTCATATCCATATTCATTAAATATGCAAACGCGGGAACACGCTTGATATTGTCTAAAACCTCGGCCCAGGCGACACTTTCGATTGAGCCGCCGAATTGATATATGCTTACTATTACTGCAATAATTATCACCGCAGCAGCGGCCAGTTTTGTTATTTTGCTTGTCATAATATACTCCCACAAAACATAATGTTTCGGTTGTCCCATCTGCATTAAAGTTTTACTAAAATCTCTCGATGTCTCCTCTGCGATTTTGTGCACATCAGCCGGAACATCTTCACTGCCTAATCTTTTCAGAATTTCTTCGATATTTTGATTAACCTTCATTTCACTGTACCTCTTTTTTCAAAGTCGCCAATTTCTTCTTCAAAGTGGCAACCGCCTTGGACACGTGCGATCTTGCCCCGGCTTCAGTGCAACACAACTCTACAGAAATAACTTTGTAATCCTGTTGCTCCAGGTATCGCATCACTATCGCTCTACTCTGCTTGGCTGGAAGCTGCGATATCGCTCGTCTTACCATCTCAACCAATTCACTCTCGCCGATCCTGGCGTCTGGGGCCTTCTCGATGCCAATCTGGCTTCGGCTGATTTGGCCATCTCTGCCGATTCTGTTTCGCCACGCTTTGGAATTAGCTGTCAGTGCAATCCTGTAGATGTAAGACCCTGCTTTTTTGCCATCGAGCTTCTCGACATGCTGCCACATTCCTAACAGTGCATATTGCATCGCCTCGGTGAAAAGCTCGCGGTCACCGGTCAGCCTCCAGAGAACCGATGCTAGGAATCCGCAATACCTGGTTTTTAGTTGTCTAAAGAGCTCTGCTCGCTTTGAATACTTCATTACTGTGCTCTAATCTTCCTAAAACCTGAACATATTCAATGCCGTAAGGCATGGCTAAGTCCATTTCCATGTAATAATAACAGCCAAGAGTAATTTTTGTGTAAAACTTTTCCGAAAAAAATGGCCACCAAAAACTGGCGACCATTGTAATTACTCCATTGTCAACTTTTTTCTGTCAAAGATATTGGTATGGTGCTTAACCGCTATATTCAAACTTTTTACCCGTTAGCCGTTCGTAGGCCTCGATATATTTCTTGCTCGTCTTCTCGCAGATGTTTTCAGGCAGTTCTACGCCTGGGCCGGATTTGTCGAAATTGATACTCTCAAGATAGTTGCGGACAAACTGCTTATCGAAGCTCTCCTGGTCCCTGCCCGGCTCATAAATATCTGCCGGCCAGAACCGCGAAGAGTCCGGCGTCAAAACCTCATCAACCAAAATAATCCTGTCGTCAGTAACGCCCCACTCAAACTTCGTATCAGCCAAGATTATACCTTTGCTCTCGGCATACTCGCTCGCTTTTTCAAAAATCATTATGCTATTATCATGCACGAATTCAGCCCGCTCAGCACCGAGAATTTCCGTGCACTTCTCGAAACTGATATTCTCATCGTGCGTTCCTCTCTCAGCCTTGGTCGCCGGTGTAAAAACAGGTTCCGGCAATTTTTCGCACTGACGCAGGCCGGCCAGCAGCTCCTGTCCGCAAATCGTCTGACTATCTTTGTATTCTTTCCAGCCCGAGCCAGCCAAATACCCTCGAACCACACATTCAATCGGCAAAACTTTGACCTTTCTAACCAGCATACTCCGTCCGGTTAACTGCTTGCCATAGTTGCAAAACGGCTCCGGGAAACTCTCTACATCAGCACTAATCAAATGATGTTCAACATCATCGCTGAGAAAATCAAACCAGAATTTTGAAATCTGTGTCAGAACAATTCCTTTATAAGGTATGCC
>CAZTWR010000147.1:0-4954 GCA_964618055.1 uncultured Pirellulales bacterium
CGCCGAAATTTTACAAAGCAAGCCAGGCTGAACATACACGCGCCAAAAACGAGTTTTTCACCGCCCGGGCCGGATTAACACCTGCCGAAGCTGATGTCACACAAGAGGTCATTGATACCTATAACAGACTCGAAAAAACCGGCCAGTTGCCTCTCGGTGTCTCTGATGATAAAGTCTCACGTGAAAATTACATTGAAGCTCTTACCCGCAGGATAAAACTTGGTAAACGAGCTGTTGCGGTTGGTCACGAGTTGGTTTGGGAATTTAATAATGTTAAACCTCTCGACCCTAATCAGAGTTTGTTTATAAGATTTAAATATGATGTTTCAGTAAATCCGCCGGACCTGCAGGTGATTGGCAGATGGTTTGCGGGCGATGACCGGCAGGTCAAATATGGTGCGAAAGTTCAAACACCAATTTATACTTTCGATCGCAAGGATCTCATTCGCACTTTCCATGAGATAGAAGTCCCTGCCGATGCCGTGGCAGAAGATGGCTATCTTGCTGTTGGATTCTTCAACGTCCCACTAAACTATACCGTGGTAATTTTTCCACCTGAGGACGGCTTGGAGGTGCTTTATAAAGCCGACACCTTCACCGCTAATTTTCTAAAAGCCATTCTTTTAATCTTGTTCCGTTTGATTTTCCTTGCTTGTTTAGGAATATTAGCCTCGACCTTCCTATCGTTCCCCGTGGCCATATTGCTGTGTCTGGCAATCTTCTTCACAGGAACTATCAGCGGCTTTTGTTTGGAATCCTTTGATTTTCTAAGTAAAAACTTAAGTAGCGTGTATTCCTATACTGTTAGGCCAGTCGTTCAGTTCTTACCGCAGTTTGATAAATTCAGCCCCACAAAATTTCTGGTTCCTGCCCGATTATTGAGTTGGTCTTTATTGGCCAGAGTCGCTGTTATCATGATTTGTATTAAGGCGGTTTTATTATGGCTTGCTGCCTTACTTATTTTCAATTATAAAGAAATTGCAAAAGTTATAGTTTGAAAAAACTAAATAAAGTATCACTGAAGCTTTTTAGGTTCTAATCTTTTACTTTTCTTATGCGTTTGCGCGACATAATAATTTGGTCCGTTTGCATTGTACTTGCGGCCTCTTTGTTTATTACCGCTGGTATGCAGCTCGATTTCATAAATTCCCAGCGACAGGAAATGAAGTTGATAATCAATGAGCCCCTTGAAAATGCTCCGCCTTCACTGGCATTTACAACTGTAGCAATGGGTGCTTTTCGAGGTCTGCTCGTGGATATTTTATGGCTGCGGGCGGACAGACTGAAAGAAAAGGGTGAATTCTTCGATGCGAAACAGATTGCAGAGTGGATAACCACTTTACAGCCTCGTTTCGCATCTGTCTGGGAGTTCCACGCCTGGAATATGGCCTATAACATCTCTGTTGCTATGCCCGCAACTCAACCCGATGAACGATGGCGATGGGTCAAGAACGGCTACGAACTGCTTCGCGACCAGGGCATTACACTAAACCCCAAAAGTATTTTGCTATACCGTGAACTCGCCAGAATATTCCAGCATAAAATAGGCTCCATCTCGGACGATGTGCACAAATATTACAAGCTGCAACTGGCAATGGCGATGGAGCCGCTGCTCGGTCCGGCGGATAATCAGTATTTCAAGGCACTTGCTGAAGCGCCAACCGATTGGGAGCAAATCATAAAAGACCCTGATGTCGCCTCGCTGATTGCTGCCTTGAAATCCGCTGACGAAACATTTGATGATGATGACTTTGTGAGCAGCTATTTATCCTTAAGGCAAAACCCCGCCAGATTCAATCCTGATGCCTTTAAGGTAATAGACAATTTCAGAGGCACAGAAGCCATCCAGAAATTCGATATTTTCGCCAAAGCTTACCACTTACGAAACGTCTGGAAACTTGACCCCGCCTTAATGCAGCAATTGAATGAAATTTATGGTCCTATCAACTGGAACGACCCCAACACACATTTGCCTTTGGATTGGAGGCATCCCGACACGCACGCAATCTATTGGGCCGCCAGAGGTTTACAAGTAGCCGGGAAAGAGGAATTTTCTATAGCTGAAATTAACACCGACCGTATCATAAACCATAGTTTGCAAAACCTTTTCCGCAACGGAAAAATATTTATTTATAATGTGCCGGTCCAAATGCCTTCGGATTCTTACTCGCAAGCACCACAAACAAGAACGGAGAAAGAGATATTCTTGCGCCCGGATTTGAGAATGTTTGAGCCATACAACAAGGCCGCACTGGACAGAATCGAAAAATACGAATATCTCGAAGACATGAAAAGAGGTAGCCTTCAATCCCTCAAAACTGGCCACCGAAATATGCTAAAAAACGCCATCTTTTCCTTCTATCAGGCGGGCCACATGCAACAGGCAAAAAAAATTTATAAACAATTACAGCAATTGTATCCCAGCGATGAGTCTAAAGTCCATCTGGTTAAATTTGTTCATGACCGGCTTCGTGAAGAACTCCGCTACATTGGCCTGGATAACGCAAGCGAAATTGTGCAGATGATGTTGAGGGAAAGCTACTTCAGATATGCGATGCACGACGATGATGAGGCGTTCGGCAGAGAAAAAATGGCAAAGGAGATTCACGACCGTTACCGGGCAGCATATTTGGATGAAAACAGGATTGACCTGCCCGATTTTAAGTTGTTAAGATACTTTGCGCTTCTCGATTTCCTTAATGACCAGCAGTACCCTATTAACCTGAGACGCAATCTACTTGGACGGATAAAGATTGAAAGACCCGAGCTTGCCGAGCAATTAAAGCAGGAGGAAGAAAAACTGCTCAAAAATCAGAACAATTAAAATGATAAATGAACACCCACACACAACCGGCTTCAGCTATGCACAATACCCCATACGACCAACTGACCCCTTCGCAAAGAAAAGCTGTCTTTCACGTTGAAGGGCCGTTGCTTGTCCTTGCCGGCCCGGGCAGTGGTAAAACCCGTGTTATCACTTACCGAATCGCTGCCCTTATCGACTCGGGCATCCGCCCACACAATATTTGCGCGATAACTTTCACCAACAAAGCTGCCGATGAAATGCGCCAAAGGGCAGTTTCTCTCGGAACTCCCGCCGGTGCTCATATCAGCACCTTCCACTCCCTGTGCGTCACAATATTGCGCCAATACGCAGATAAGGCGGACATAAAACCCAACTTTAGTATCTACGATGAATCTGACCAGACCAGATGTATTAAGCAAGCCATCAAAGATTGCGAGCTTGACACCGCAAATTTTCCTCCCGCTCGCATGCTCGATGCAATCTCTACACGCCTGAAAAATAACCTGATAGATGTTGATTCCTTCAGAAGTAAAGCTGATGGTTTCTTTTCTAAAACCTTAGCCCGTATATATGCCCGCTACCAGCAGATTCTAAGCCGGGCAAACGCCCTTGACTTTGATGACTTACTGGTCAAAACCGCTTTTTTGCTCCGCGACTGTCCTGATGTTTGCTTGCAGCTTTCAAACCGCTTCAAATTCCTGCTCATCGACGAATACCAGGACACCAATCACGCACAGTATAATATCGCCAGAGCCCTTGTTTCGGCGCACAACAATATCTGTGTAACCGGCGACCCCGACCAGTCCATCTACCGCTGGCGCGGCGCCGACATCCGCAACATATTGGCCTTTGAAGATGATTGGCCTGATGCCACTATTGTCAAACTCGAGGAGAACTTTCGCAGCAGACCTAAGATACTTGAAATAGCCGATAGGTTGATTGCAGAAAACCGAAATCGAAAGCAAAAAACGCTCATCCCCACAAAGCCACCACCTGCACATGTTACCATAAACACCTTTGAGGACGAGCTTGAAGAAGCCGAAGCTGTTGCCCAGCACGTCAGGGAGCTGACTGATGAAGGCGCTTCTCTAAAAGACATAGCCGTATTTTATCGTGTTAATGCCGCCAGCCGCGTCCTTGAAGAAGCATTCATCCGAAATAAAATACCATATCAGATTGTTCGTGGCGTCGAATTCTACAGCAGAAAGGAAATCCGGGACCTGCTCGCCTATTTGAAGGTTCTGGTCAACCCCAATGATGAAATCGCACTTTTACGCATCATCAACACACCTGCCCGCGGCATAGGAAAAACCACAACCGATAGGGTCCGTGCATACGCTGCTGCGCATAATATAGGTCTTTTCGATGCCCTCAAAAAAGCAGAGCATATCGATTCTCTCTCAAAAGCCCCAAAAGCCAAGGTAGCTGCATTTGTCAATATGCTCGAGGGATTCAAAAAAGACATTATAGGTGAGGTTGCGCCACTCACCGAGCGTGTTTTTATCGAATCCGGCTTGGAAAAGTCACTTCGGGAAGCTGGCCCTGACGGGCAGAACACCACCGATAATGTAAACGAGCTGATAAACGCCGCTGCTCAATATGACCAGCAGGCTGAAGACCCCTCACTGCTCGATTACCTTCAGCAGATAGCGCTTTTTAGTGATGTCGATGCGTATGATACCTCCAAAGGCTGTGTTGCTCTTATGACTTTACACTGCGCCAAAGGTCTGGAGTTTGAAAATGTCTTCATTGTCGGCGTTGAAGAAGGCCTATTGCCTCACGAAAGAAGCAATGCCGATGAAGAAGATGAGATGGAAGAGGAACGCAGACTCTTTTTCGTCGGCATTACCCGCGCCAAATCCGGCCTTTATATAAGTTACGCTCAATACCGAAAAATACGGGGCCAGCAGCTTCGAACAATACCTTCGCAGTTCCTTTTCGAGCTTGGAATCGATTTCACCGAATCAGCTAAGGAAAATAACATCTCATCTGATATTCCGCAATACGCAATACGCAACGCGCAATACGATTTTGCCGTTGGCCAGTTAGTTCGGCACAAATTTTTCGGCCTTGGTACCGTCAAAGAGTTTATAGATATGGGCGAGGACAGCGTCGTCGTTGTCAAATTTAACACGGGACAAACAAAAT
>CAZTWR010000148.1:0-4938 GCA_964618055.1 uncultured Pirellulales bacterium
GATTCCGAATTTTATAGCTATCTTTTTGCACAGCCAGGTAGCTGCCAGCGAACCAACGAAAGAAGCCACCAATATGGGCCAAAAGTGAAAAACCCATGTAACTGGCTTGACCGGCCCGATTACATTATCAAATATCATTTCTCATCTCTTCTCGTTAAGGCTTTTTCGACCAAACTTCGCCGTCGTAGCGAAGCATAATTAAATTGTCTTTAAAGCCGTTGAAACGGATGTTTGTTTTTTCCCCAAGGGATTCCTGCAAAATCCATTTGGGAAAGTTCGCCCCTGCTTTGATTGACAACGGCACGCCGCCTCCGAACCGCGGATTTATCTCGATGAATTTTACCTTATCATCGTCGGTCAGGAAGAGCTGCAAAGTTATAACACCAGGCCCAGCACCGAGTGTCTCAACCAATCTTGCAGCTTCGCTCATAATGCGAGGGTGTTTTACCACCTGTCCCTTACTCACCTCACCAGCTCTTACCTCGATGCGTTTCCTCGGAACGACACAGCGGACTTTAATACCGAAGTCAACATATACATCGCAGGTATATTCAGTACCTTTGATAAATCTCTGGCAGATGGCGTTTGGTATTCTTTTCGCAAAGAATGACAATTCTTTGCGATTGTTCACGACGGCATTTCCCCTGCTGGCATAGCCATCCCAAGGTTTAAGAAAGCAAGGCCAGTTAAGTTTCTTTTTTGACAGCGCAGAGCGAACACTCATAGTAATAGGGGTATCAAAGTTGTTCTTGAGTAGAAAACGACAGGTTTTTCTCTTATCCTGGCAAATATCGACTACATCCGGTGTTGAGACAAGCACACAACAGCCCATCGCAGCAAATTTCGGCTTGTTCTGTGCCAAAAGTTTCAAGTCCAGATCAACGGTTGGAATAAGCAATTTTACCTTGTTGGTCCTGACAATACCCAGCAGTTGTTTGATATAGTTGGCGTGTGTTATTGGTTTAACCAGAAACCCTTTATCACACAGTTGCAGGGCAGAACTTAACTCTGTAGCATCTGTGCCGAACAGCGAAAGGTCTATTTTCAGTTGTCTTGCTGCCCTGCGAAAACTATTGAGCAGGGAGACCCTTCTGCCAATGCATGTAAATAAAATGCTCAGACTATCAACTGCAGCAGACCGCGATTTAGCCATTTTAACCCTCTTGTACAATGTTGGCGGTCGGTTCGCAACTCGCTAAGGGCTGGCCCCATTGCGTCCCTACTGGCCGATGGGGCTACCGTCAACTTCCTGCCGTGGCGGCTTCCCATTTTGCAACAAGTTACAAAATAGGGTTCCTTTAATCATAAATAATCAATTGTCATTCGTCAATCGAAAACAATCAAGAGTATTCAGTTAATTCTTTTGACTTTTTGCGTATATACGTCTAAACTAACTATTCCGATTTAACTAATCGACCAGAATTAAGTACTGGTTTAGTCATTGTGGGCAAAGTAACTGAAAATTGATAATTCAATAGTTGATATACAATTATTAATAGTCAATAGATTTGTGGGTCAATTTAATGCAGGTTCCGTTTTTGGATTTGAAGGCACAATACGCTACTATCAAAGACGAGGTTATGCAGGCAATAACAGGTGTCTGTGAAAGCCAGTCGTTTTGTCTTGGCCCAGCCGTGGCTGAATTTGAGGAGAAAATCGCCGCATATTGCAACAGCAAGTATGCAATCGGGGTATCAAGTGGTTCAGATGCGTTGCTTATCAGCTTAATGGCATTAGGGATAAAGCCACGTGACGAAGTTATAACTACCCCTTTTACTTTTTTTGCTACCGCTGGTTCTGTCGCTCGACTCGGAGCAAAGCCCGTCTTCGTTGATGTCAATCCCGACTCTTGCAACATTGACTCCGACTGTATCAAAGAAAAGATAACTGAAAAGACACGAGCGATTATACCTGTGCATTTATTTGGGCAAGTCGCTCAAATGAAACCTATTATGGAAATTGCCAAACGCCACAACCTTGCTGTTATCGAAGATGCTGCACAAGCAATAGGTGCAACACAAGGCGGAGTAAAATGCGGCAATTTCGGCTGTTTAGGCTGCTTTTCATTTTACCCAAGTAAAAATCTCGGCGGCTTCGGCGACGGCGGATTAGTAACTACTAACAACAAAAACCTCGCCGAAAGAATAAAACTCCTCCGAACCCACGGAGAAAATCCCAGGTATTTCCATCAGGCAATCGGCGGCAATTTCCGCCTCGACTCCCTTCAAGCCGCAGTCCTCTCTGTCAAACTAAAGTACCTCGACAACTGGAACCAAAAACGAAAACAAAACGCCGAACTTTATGACAAGCTCTTCGCCGATTCGCCAGTTAAGACACCTAAGATTGACTCGAACAATGTCAGCAACTACCATCAATACACTATTACCGTACCTGAAAGAGACCGGTTGCAAAAGTTCTTAGCTGAAAATGAAATCAGCTCAGCAGTTTTTTACCCAAAACCGTTGCACTTACAGGATTGCTTCAGAGAGGCTGGCTACAAGGAAGGTAGTTTGCCCGTTGCTGAACGACTTTGCGGCGAGGTTTTATCGCTGCCGGTTTTTCCTGAACTAACAGCAGAACAAATTGAATATGTCGCTAATACGGTGCTTAAGTTCTATGGAGTAAATTAGGAGCATAAAGTTGTTGAAGGTAAGTGAAAATCCACCGATTGTTTGGCCTGAGGAAAAATCTATTCGTGATTTTGCTGGTCTGTGGTGGGTTGCTCATACCAAAAGCAGAAATGAAAAAGCCCTCGCCAAGGATTTGATTCACAAAGATATCAGCTACTTTCTTCCTATGAGTTGGAGGATTCGGCGCCGAAGAGGCAGAACAATACGCTCGCTTTTGCCCTTATTTAGCGGATATCTGTTTTTTTGTGGTAAGGAGCCCCAGCGTCTTGAAGTGTTGCGAACCAATCGTGTTGCAAATCTACTCGCAGTCAAAGACCAACAAAGATTACTTGACGAACTATTCCAAATTGAACAGGCTCTTCGAACAGGTGTTACTCTGATACCGCATAGGTACATCAAAGCGGGCCAATACTGCCGGGTTATAGGGGGACCGTTAGCTGATTTGCAGGGCATTGTCGTCAAAACGAGAAGCACTACACGTTTACTTTTACAGATAGATATGCTCGGCCAGGCGACAAGTGTCGAGATAGATACTGATATGATAGAGATTATTGAGGAATAGTCTTTGTGGTTTTTTCGGTACTCTGCTTTTGCAATAGGCTGATGCTCTGTTAAAAAGGTATAAAGATTGTCATTCTGAACGAAGCGTAGCGAAGTGAAGAATCTCTTTCCAGTCGAAAATCAGAGATTCTTCGCTCGCCTGCGGCGAACCCAGAATGACAGCTACAAGGCTTTCAACAGAGCGATAGGCTGAGTAAATAAAATTAAACTTACATATTGAGCGACAGGAGCTAATGAAATGAAGATTTGTGTTGTTGGGGTTGGTTATGTCGGATTGGTTACGGCTGGGTGTTTGGCGGAGGCTGGCAACAACGTTATATGTGTGGATGTGGATAGTGACAAAATTGCAGGTCTGAAAAGTGGGGTAATACCCATTTATGAGCCGGGACTGACTGAATTGGTTAAACACAATGAAAAGCTCGGCCGACTCCACTTTACAACCGATTTGAAAAAGGGGATAGACAATTCACTTATTATCTTTCTTGCGGTTGGCACTCCATCAGCGCCGGATGGCTCAGCCGATATATCGGCCATCCTTTCAGTTGCTAATGATATTGGTGAAAATCTCAATGATTATCGAATCATTGCAACAAAAAGTACGGTGCCGATAGGTACCTGCAGGAAAATAACGAATATTATAAAATCCAAAACAGAAACGCAGTTTGATTATGTCAGTAATCCAGAGTTTTTGAAAGAAGGTGCCGCTGTTGAGGATTTTATGCGCCCTGACAGGATAATTATAGGGACAACCAATCCTGCTGTTAGGGAAATAATGAAGCAGTTGTATAGCCCATTTATGCGCAAAAGTAAGCGGATATTACTTATGGACCCTCTCTCTGCTGAGACGACAAAATACGTAGCGAATACAATGCTGGCAACGAGAATTTCGCTTATGAATGAAATCTCGGCGCTGTGCGAGAAGGTGGGCGCAGACGTCGAACAAGTAAGACAAGGCCTCGGTAGCGACTCGAGGATTGGACGCTCCTTTCTGTTTCCGGGTGTCGGCTTTGGCGGCGGCTGCTTCCCAAAAGATATTCGGGCGCTGATTCATATCGGCTCTGAACACGGAGTTGAAATGGCGATAGCTAAAGCGGTACAGCAGGTAAATATAAACGCACAGGGGCGATTTGTAAAACGTATTACCGATTTCTTTGCAGGCCGAGAAAACAGAACCGTATTGGCTGTTTGGGGACTTGCTTTTAAGGCAAAAACTGATGATGTCAGAGAATCACCAGCAATTTACTGTATAAGGAAGTTCCTCGATTGTGGAATGAAGATAAGAGCTTATGACCCCGAAGCAGCCTCGGCGGCGCTGGCAGCTTTGAATGGCAAAATCGAAACGTTCCAGAATGGATATGATGCACTTGATAACGCTGATGCCTTGGCTATCTTCACCGATTGGCAGGAATTCAGAAACCCAGACTTTGAAGTTATTGTAAGCAAGCTGAAAAAACCTGTTATCTTCGACGGCAGAAATCTCTATGACCTCGATGTAGTTAAAAAGGCGGGAATCGAATATTACAGTATTGGAAGGATACCCATTCTGCGATAAATTACAAAATGGGCTCCCAGGAAATGAAAGGGAAAATATTATGGACATCGTTATTAGAATCATAGGTATAGTTTTCGTTTTTATGACGGTCATATATTTTTTAAAGCCCGATATTATGAAACACTTAATGAAATTCTTCAAGCAGGGCAGGCGTATGTATTTTGCAGCACTGATAAGGTTTGTGCTGGCAATTGT
>CAZTWR010000149.1:0-4910 GCA_964618055.1 uncultured Pirellulales bacterium
CGCTTGTGCCGAGAATGGTCGGATTTCTAAATGCCGGCGAGAGGGATTTTTTCACAAAGTTTACCAGTGTTAAGGGTATAGGTATAAAAAAGGGATTGCGGTCGCTGAGTGTTCCGATAGCTACTATAGCGGCGGCGATAGAAGATGGCGATGACAAGATGCTGATGACACTTGACGGCGTGGGAAAAAGAATGGCTCAGCAGATTATCGCTGAATTACGCGGCAAGCTGCAGCACTTTGCAGTCGGGGCCGAATTGAGGCCAGCAGAGGCAAGATTTAAGCCATTCCAGGCCCAGGCACTGGAGATTCTTATTACCTGGGGCGAAAAGAGAAGTGAAGCGATGGAGCTTATCGAGCTGGCCTGCCAGAGGCACCCTGATATAAAATCCGCTGAGGAGCTGGTGCCTTTGGTGTACAGGTTAAAGCAGGGAATAGAAGTCTAAAAGTGCAAAATGAAAAGTTCAAAACGCAAAACCACAGTTTCAAGCTTAAAATTAAGTTTTGAATTTTGAGTTATGGCTTTAAGCTTTTAGCTTTAAATTTTTAGTTTCAATATTATGGCAATAGGCAGAGTTATAACCGGCCAATCACTAACCGAAGCGGATGAGAATTTTAACATCTCACTCAGGCCGAAGTCTCTGGACGAATGCGTAGGCCAGTGCAATGTTAAGGAAAAGCTCGCAATTGCTATAGCTGCAGCTAAGCAAAGGTCCGAGCCTCTCGAGCACATTCTCTTTTACGGCCCGCCCGGCCTTGGCAAGACGACGCTGGCCAATGTCGTGGCAAACGAAATGGGAGCCAGAATTCGCTGCTCATCAGGCCCGGCTATGACCAAGGCCGGTGACGTGATGGGCCTTTTGAGCAATATAAATACCGGCGATGTCCTCTTTATCGATGAGATTCATCGGCTGAGCACTCCGGTCGAAGAATTTATTTATCCGGCAATGGAAGAGTTCAGGGTCGATTTTACCGTTGATAGCGGCCTGCACGCGAAGACCATCAATTTCCCGCTCAAGCGTTTTACCTTGATTGGTGCGACGACCCGGGCGGGCCTATTGAGTGCTCCGCTTCGTGGCCGGTTTGGAATGTTGTATCATCTCGAATTTTACAACGCCGAGGAACTAACTGCGATTTTGGAAAGGTCCGCGGAGTTATTGAGCCTGCACTGCGAGGACCAGACGTTGAAATTAATTGCAGGCCGCTCCCGCGGTGCGCCGCGAGTTGCCAATCGCCTGTTAAAGCGCGTGCGTGACTACGCACAGGTAAAAGGTCAGGGCGCCCTTACCTCCAAGATTGTTGAAAGCGCACTTAAAATGGAGCAGATTGACCCGCTCGGCCTGGACGAATTAGACAGGGCCTTTCTGCGTGCGCTGGTCAATACCTATGACGGTGGCCCAGCCGGTATTGACGCCCTCGCTGCTACGCTCGGCGAAGAAAGAGACACGCTTGAAGACGTGGTCGAGCCGTATCTTTTGCAAATCGGTTTCTTACGCCGAACCAAACGAGGCCGGGAAATCACCCAAAAGGCCTGCAAACATTTAAACCTAAAATACCATAAAAAAGAAGATACCCCCGACCAGCCGGAACTGTTTGAAAAACAACAATAAGTAGCAGCTTTTGAAATTGGGTTTGATTGGGTTTGTTTTGGGTTCGTTTTGTTATTGTGGTTCATTTTCGTAATCCTTTGCCGTGTAATGGCTTAAGTTCATTTTTGCGTATCGGAAATTGGGTTTGTTTTGCATAATTTAATAGCCACAAAGCCCCTAAGGCACGAAGAAAATTTAATCGCTGATTACGCTGATGAACGGATTTTTTCGGCCACAGAGAGTACAGAGGACGCAGAGAATTCAGTCGGCTTTGGTGTACTTTGGCAGGTTTCTTCTCGATGTGAACATCTGTGAAAACCCTGCCTGCGTCCACCGGGTGCCTGAGATACAGGCCCCCATTTTGAAGCTGACCAAATAAACTTTTGCTCTTTTTCATAGCGTTTCGTAATCCGCCGTCGCCAAAGGGCTATGGCGAGACAAGAAAGACTCCCCCCTTAGTAAGGCGGACTTGCGCAAATGGAGCGAAAAAGGCGGGTTTTTCGGAGGCGAAAAGCTTGTAAGTACTTATATGGAAAGAGATAAAAAAATTTTGAAATTAGCCGTTTTTGGTATTTAGGTAGCTGCGTTTTTGATTGAAAATTTCCTCCGCCGATTGGCGGAGGAGTTCATAGTTGATAGTTCGTAGTTTATTGAAGATAGCTCCCTCGGCAAAGTAAACTGGGTCCCGGACAACGACATTCCGGGATCTCCGCTTTGCTACGAGGACCTTCGCTGCGCTCCGGCCTGTGCTTTTGATTGATTTTTTAATCACGGATTTGTGCAGATTTTTTAGACGTTGACGAAGGTTAAAAATGAGGTAAAATTTGGTGAGCAACGGCGGAGAAAAGACATCGCGGGGTTAGTAATTCATAGAAAAGTTTGGTCACAAATGGTAGAAATAGGAATATCTACAAAGGCTATATAGCAGGTAAGCATGAATGAGCATAAAGAAAAACAAAGTAGCAAATCTAAAAGACGGAAAGTATATGGCGTAATCGTCTTTGTTCTTGTCATTATTGTTGTATTTATAATTGTTATGGCCCGGTCAAGACCTGATTGGCGGGCGATCGGATTTGGAACTCTTGCTTTTTTATCTGGTTCAGCCGTCTTAGTACGGACAGAAGAGCGGAAAAGCGAATTATGTAAATGGCTGAAAGGTATATTCGTGCCAATTATACTTGCAGTTGGTGCGCTTCTCACTACTCATGGTTGGAATCTACGGGACAATTACTTTAACGATCGAGCCAGACTCGTTGCTATGGCTGCTGAACTGAATCTCAATCGAATGTGTGTGGATCTCTTGTCTTTATCTTATGACGAATATAAGATCTCTAATAATCAGGAGGAAATGACTGCGCTTTCACTGCCCAGCACACATCAAGTTCGCCAAGTCTTAAACTTTTCAGATATTCAACAGAATGACGCAAATCTTGCTGATATGGTATTCGAATATGTTTTTGCTTCTGACTTGCTTAACGCTAAACTTGTACAGATTGACAGAGTATGTTCGAATCACGTGGTTTCACGTAAAATGGTGAAAGATATTATTCAGTCAACATTTGGGGAAGAGTGTATATTTGGCGTTTTTTGTAATTTGCACAAGAAGCTTGTGGGACACCTTGTAGTAAAGTATGGTTGGTGCTTCGAGGAGGCGAACATTAAGATACGTAAGCCCATGGTAGATAATTTCTACCGTGCAATAGCCAGCAGGTACATACAACTTAATAGCTTTGAGCATCAGAGGCGGATGAAGCGATTGAGAGATATTATGCAACAGCAGGGTATATCATTTGCTATTCCCAACGAGGATCCAAACTATCGAAGCGGACAGGATCCGAATGGTAGGTAGCACAAGCGAGATAGTCGTTAGTAAATTGTCGTTGGTAGGTGGTGAAGAAGTGGATTCCCGTTTTTACGGGAATGACAATTTTTCCTAATAGATTTCTCGACTGTGCTCGGAATGACAAGGGAAATAAACCCGCAACGTAAAGTTGCGGGCTTTCGGATTGGGAGATTGCCGCGCTGCGCTCGCAATGACGGGTTCGAGTTTGAGTAAACAAACCCTGTCATACAAGATGACGGGGCTAAGCGAAGTTTTTCAGTACATATTTGGCCATTTTGGGCGGGCGGTGCAGAATCTCCGTGAAGTGGTGAACTAAGATTTTTTCGATTTCGTTGAGCGTTTTTTCTTCTGCCTCTGCAATCAATTTCGCGTTTGCCAGGCAATTCGCCGCATCTTTGGTCAGTTTAATTTTATCCGGGAAACTCGCCTCGCAATCTTTGCAAATCAGGCCGTTAGCGGAGCTGCTAAAGTATACTGGATTTTCGATTTTCGATTTTCGATTTTCGATACTTGATGTTCGATGTTCGATATTCCGCCGTAAGGCGTCCTGTGGAGATACTTCCGCCTTCGCTGAAGCTACGGCGGACAAGCGATGCTCGATGTTCGTTTTGCAGTTTACACAAGCGTTTAGTATAGGCATCAGGCCGACCTCTTTAAGCAAAGTTAATTGAAATAATATCAGCAAGGAAAGCATGTCTCGATGTTCGATACTTGATGTTTGATGTTCGTTAGTATTTTGCAGAAATTGCAGGAAGCTATCGAAAAGTTCCGGATGTGGGTCGTAATCGTCTGTCAGAAGATTTACCAGTTCGGCTGCGAAGAGGCAGCAGTTCAAAGCAAAAAGATTACCGGCTAAATCGGCGAAGCCGGGTCGCTGCTCGAATTCGGTCAGCGTTGCAAGCTTTTCTTTGTTTGAGTTGGAAAAGACAATTTTCCCATGCGAGAATACTTCGACAGGGCCGTCAAACGCCGATTTCGGCCTTTTTGAGCCCTTGGCGATGACGCTGATTTTGCCGGCTGCTCTGGTAAAAAGGGTCAGAATCTGAGATGTTTCGGAGAAATCCGTAGCGCGTATGCAAATAGCGGTGTCCTTGGTCAACATTTTACTGGTCGGAGGTTTTCCGGATTATGATGCGTTTTATTCTTCTGGGCTCAGCGGAGCTGATGGTGAATTTTAGATTTTCATAATCGAAGTTTTGGCCGGTCCTGGGGATATAGCCCAGTTGTGAGAAGACAAAACCGCCTATAGTATCGTAATCTTCGTCCTCGGGCAGGTTCAACTCAAACCGGTCATTAAGGTCGTCAACGTATGTTCTGGCGTCGGCCTCGATGGTGTTTTGGTCTATTTTCTTTACAGGTTCGGGCGGTTTTTCTTCGTATTCATCGGTTATTTCGCCGACAAGCTCTTCGAGAATATCCTCTAAGGTAACGATACCGGCTGTCCCTCCATATTCATCGAGCACTACGGCTATATGCAATTT
>CAZTWR010000150.1:0-4887 GCA_964618055.1 uncultured Pirellulales bacterium
CAACGTAGAAAACGAAGAGGACGAGTCCGCCCATATGAGTTTTATAGGCCTGCCAACTCCCGCCGCCGCAGGGGTGGTAGTGAGCCTGGTAATATTCCATCAAGAAACACTGCTGGAGCTTTCAGCCAGCAGTACCCAGTTTTATCTTATCTGCGAAAACGCTGTTATTTACGCCTTGCCACTTTTGATTCTGGGAGTGGCGGTGCTGATGGTCAGCAGAATTCGATACCCACATATCCTAAATCAATATATAAAGGGTAAAAAACCTTTCGCACATCTTATTAGAGCGCTGTTGTTCCTCGGTTTGATTATCTGGAGCAGGCAAGTGGCTTTGGTATTGATTTTCTGCGGTTTTGCAGCAAGTGGCTTTTTGAAATGGTTTTATTATAAAGTAATCCACAAAAGGAGTGATTTTGCCCTGTCAGCCAAACCGCCCCCGCCCCTCGGAGGGGCTGGGTGAACTTGTCGTCTGGAAGTCTTGCTGCTTGGCACTGCATTGTTTTATCCGATAATAATACTCCACAACATTGCAGAGCCGCTGCAAAAGCTGCCGGCCTTGCGAGCTTGCTTCCAAACCGACAATCTGCAGGCCAAGACATATACTCTTCCCGTCTGCTGTCGGTAGGATATTCCTAATCTGGGCATCGAACATCAATGGCATTTCATAAGGCGCAGGCGTAAACGCGAGCCCGATAAACTGTCCCTTTTTGAAGTCTGGTTTTTGCATAACGTCAACTACAATTTGCGCGCCTCCGGTGGAGATATCGGCAAGCTTGCCCTGCCAATAATGTTCCGGCGGCATCCGGTGGGCATCGGTGGTTTGACTTCCCATCTGCTGCGCTTCGGACTTCCTATCTGTATAGCAGCGGTGCCGCAGCATCACATTTACCTTCAAAGAACTGGGGACGTCAACGCGGAGATAGCTTCTTCTCTGGACTATCTCAATTCGGTCCGGCACCGTGAGCACTATCGTTGGGTTCCCCCTTAGGGGGGTCCCTCCACCGCTTGTTGGGTCTGACGATGGCCCAAGAGCTGCCACAGTTGTCTCGAAAATGAACTTGCCGTATCCACACTTTAGCGATATGCCAACCGTCTGATTAACCTGAATGTTTATCGGATGTGGCTTTGGGGCTCCCATTTTGTGAGTTTTTCTCAAAATGAAGTCCCTTTTCCTCGGGGAGATCTGGACATCCAGCCTGTCAGCTCCAAGATTGGTCAGCAACACCTTCACAACGCGTTGCTTAGCCCCGGACAAATAGGACATAATGGCAGGTACTTTTTTCTCGATTACAGTTTGCAGAGTTTCCCTCAGCTCAGCTCCGCGTAGCACTACTACGTCGTTCATACCAGTTCCCCCAGTGAGGTGCCCGCTTTGTATTTAATCAAGGGCTTTTTTAGAATCCCAAGGACCATGTTTAACACCGGCCCCCTTTCTTAAAATATATACGTAAATCGGCAATAAGCAAAGCCGATTTTAGGTAAAATTTGCAACACTTGAGGTTTTGGAATTCCCGCTTTGCGACGCATTGCAAAGTAAGGATCCAAGTGCATAGTTGCAAAAATTAAGCTTAGCAGCTATGATTGTTTATCTATATCTATGAACGGAACTTACGAAACAAGAAGGCGTGGGGTGGATAAAATAGCGCTTTTGGGCCTTTTTATTGTGGCTCTGCTGATAGCCCGCTTTATAGTTGTCTGGAGGTCTGCTATCATGCTCTCGGAGCCGATAGAATTAGATTATGCCGGTTTATCGGTCTCAATCCCCAAAGGAAATGGCTGGCGAAACGAAAAACAATGGAATTACCAGCACAATGCCTTCACTTTGGGTAGTTTTTTCAACCCCGGCTCCGGCAGCGTAACCGCCCTCGTCTCCTGCCGATACCTGTTGGCGGCCCCAAAAGCCGCTCCGGATGTGCTGTTTGAGGAAAAGGCTTCTACAGTTGGCGGGTCAAAAATCGCAAAAACAGGCCAAATCGAGATAGGCGGGCCGGGTTTCTCTTTTGCAAAAGACTCGCAAAACAGGGTTCTTCTCACTCTAAACTGGGCACATATAAAAAGGCCAAAAACGTTGTTCGATACATTTTTCGGCGTCGCGCAGTTACCGAACAACCATCGGCTTGATATCGAAGTGTATCAAGCTACGGGTGATACGAACCTGGCCGAGGGGATTTTCAAATCCGTCACTGAAAGTTTAAAATTCACAGATAACCGACTGCTCGAGGCTGGCAATAAAATTGTCGCAGAAATTAAAAGTAAGGGGCTCGACAGCTTTTTGGCCCCCACCAGTAACAAGCAGAGACAAAGCCGAGAAAGCTTTTTTCTGATTAAGGATGCGGGAGGACGCACCATCGGATTTACGATAGGAGTGCTGGGTTCCCATTTTGCAGAAAGACCGCAAAACGGGGACGCTCTCGTCGATGTAGTGCCAGAAGCTCAATTAAATATACTGGCGGGGAGTTTTTACTATATTCGTGGCCGGCATGACCGCAAGCAGGCAACATTTTTTCAAAGCAGGAACAATCTTGATGAGTTTGTCTGGAAAAGTGAGACCAGCAGCCTAACCAGTAGAAGTGGCACTGAGATAATCTTAGGCAAAAATGGGATTATGACCGTTAAGAAATTCGACCGGCGGACCGAGAAACAGGATTACCAAATCAGCCCTACGGCAATACCGGATGTCTTAGGCGAGCTTGTTTTAAGTCAAATGCTTGATAGCGACGAGAAAGAAATCTTTGTAGATATAATTGAGGCTGATGGTAAAATTATACCAGCACTTGTCTCCAGAATCAAGGCACACCCTTTGGCTTCGCAAAATCGAAGCAACGGGGCTGCCATTAGCAGAGAAGAAGCTGCCTATGTATTCAGAGTGGAACTTTTGGACGGCCTGGGCTTCTCTGAACAAGTATATCTTGACGACCAGAGGCGGATTTCGAGAAGACTACTGCAGCAAGAAAATGTATATACCTTTGAACGCACCAGTGCAGAAAACATATTAGAAGAATTCCCCGAACAGGGCAGCTATATTTTACAAAGGAAGGACAAAATACTGGAACAGGACCAACCGCTGGAAAACAGTGAATAGTAATTCGTTGTTCGTGAATTGTATCTCGTCATGCGAGATACTAACGACTAAATGCTAAAAAGGTATTTGTTATGTCTGAGCATTACAATTGCATCATAATCGGCGCCGGCCCAGCCGGCTTGGGAGCGGCACTTTATGCTTCCCGTGACAGATTAAAAACGTTGGTACTTGAGAAACTCCTGCCCGGCGGACAAATCAGCACCACAGACAGAATAGAGAACTACCCCGGCATTGAACGGATAGACGGCCCCGGCCTGATTGAACGAATGCAGAAACAGGCCGTGACCTTCGAGACGGAAATAAAGACCAGCCGCGAAGTTACCGCTCTGAAAAAATTGCAGGATGGCAATATCGAAGTTCATTGCGATAAGGACAAGTATATCGCAAGGGCTGTCATTCTGGCGCCCGGCAGCCACATTCGCAACACAGGCAATAACGTTGAAAAAGAATAAAAATGCAATTGACATAAAACATTTTCTCTTTTATCCTTTGGTTTTTTGTTTCGTATTTTGATTCTTGATATTCTTTACTGCAAGGAGCATGAACATGGAAGAAGGAAAACCAATCAATGTCGGTGATGAGAACTTTGACAATGAAGTATTAGAATCGGAAGTTCCCGTGCTGGTGGATTTCTGGGCCGAATGGTGTGGGCCCTGTAGGATGGCTGGCCCTGTGCTTGAAAAAATAGCTCAAGTGTATGGAGGAAGATTAAAGGTATGCAAATTAAACGTTGACGAGGCACGCCAGACAGCTATTAAATACGGCGTTATGAGTATACCCACATTGAATCTCTATAAAGGTGGCGATGTAGTGGACCAGATCATTGGGGTTACACCGGGCTATGAGTCCGATGTTAAGAAAAAGATAGAAACGCATTTAGAATAACATAAGAGATGATTTTAAAATGAGCGATGTTACGCATGATGTTATTATCATAGGAGGAGGTGCTGCTGGCCTGACCGCGGGGATTTATACCTCAAGAGAGGGGCTTGACACTCTTTTATTAGAAAAATGGTTATGTGGGGGTTTGGTCGCGGCAACTACATTGGTAGAGAATTATCCCGGTTTCCCAGAGGGTGTAAATGGCAGAGACTTAATAGAAAAATTTAAAGAACAGGCACAGAAGTTTGGTACCCAGATTATTGAATATAGTGAAGTAACTAAAGTAGAACCGCTTGAGAAGAAAGTTAGAATTAAAACAGATAGTGAAGAATATTATACTCGTTCTTTAATAATTGCTTCAGGTAGTGTCCCTAAAAAGTTAAACGTGCCTGGTGAAGATGAGTTTTATGGTAAGGGTGTTTCTTACTGTGCCACATGTGATGGGCCGCTATACAGAGATAAGGATGTTGCCGTTATAGGCTGTGGGGACTCCGGGTTGCAAGAGGGAGAATCTCTTCTTACGTACGTCAGAAGTGCAACCTTTATAGAATTTTTGCCTTATATGAATGCCGAGGAAATACTGCAGCAAAGACTGCAGAAGAGTGAAAAAACAAGCTTTCTATTAAACCATATGCTCACTTCTATAAATGGTGACACTAAAGTTAATTCTATTGCAATAAAGAACCGTCAAACTGATGAGAAAAAAAAATTAGAAGTTTCGGGTGTCTTCATATACGTAGGATTCTTACCTAACTCTAAATTCTTAGAAGGCGTTGTCGAATTAGATGACTTGGGACACATTGTTACTAATGAGGAAATGAAAACATCCGTACCTGGCATATATGCGGCGGGTGATGTACGGTCAAAACGGGTGCGCCAGATAGACACTGCGTGTGGAGAAGGCACAATTGCAGCCATATCAG
>CAZTWR010000151.1:0-4871 GCA_964618055.1 uncultured Pirellulales bacterium
CTTCCATCAGTTTCTGATAGGCCAGCCCCCTTTGGATTCGGAGTTTTACCTCATCGAAACTTTGGCCAGAGGCCTCTATCAAGGCCTTGAAATCTTCCATTGATAACGGTGGTTGCTGCTGCGAGGTCATTTCTTTGATATGTTCAATTACTTTTTCGTCAGTGACTACTATTTTGGCTGCTTTTACTTTTTCATCCAGCAACTGCTCAATGATCATTGTCTCCATGACCTGCTGTCTGAGTTGTTTTTTGTATTGCTCAACAAAAGAGGGCGGCAATTGTGGGCCCATTTTCTCAAGCTGCGGTTTGAGCTGGGCTTCTATCTGGCTTTCTTTAATATCGACACCATTAACAGTAATGGCAACGCTGTCAACGGCTGTTTCGATAGGTGTATTCGGTTCGGTTGAAGCTGTATTGGGTACAGAGATACCTAAGGCAGCAGTAAGAAGTATTACAAAACAAGCTGTGGCCCATGGGACTATGGGGGTGGGGTGGGAAACATGAGTTTTCATAAATTTATCCTTTCGTAGATTAAAACGTTAAAAATCCTTCTTAGTCAAAGGTAAACAAATTATTGTTCCATTGCAAGTAAATAAGTCAACACTTTTACCTTGCAGGGCGAGGTTTTTTCCCGCTAAATCTTGGGATTCTCAATGTTACTCTGCGAAGTAGCGCTTCGCTACGTAGCACGAGATACCCTCTATTGGGCTCCCATTTTGCGATTTTTCGCAAAATGGAAATCGTTGCCTTTGGGGGAATCCACTTGCAAATATCAGCTTTTGTGCTATTTTTTGGCTGTCTCCATTCTCCGTAGCAGAGCTACTGCGAAGGATGAAAGTTTTTAGCCGAAGATTGAGATATGGGTTTTCTCCCTTAGGGATGGCCTATCCACGAAGCGCGCAACTATTCAAAGCCATACGATAACTATTGTACCTCGGTATGCTGAGACGGACCGGGGCGGGGTGGTTCACCACAGCGTCTATCCAGTGTGGTTTGAGATGGGCCGTACGGAGCTTTTGCGCGTTAATGGCCTGATGTACAAAGACCTTGAACAAGCTGGTGTGTTCTTCGTGGTTGCTGAGCTGAACATAAAATATCGTCGGCCTGCCAAGTACGATGAGAAACTGCAGTTGGAAATAAGTTGCTCGGAAGTTACCGCTGGTAGGGTTGAGCATATCTACAAACTTACTCGCTGCCGCGATGGGGTAATTCTATCCGAAGGTTCAAGCGTACTTGCCTGTGTCAATGCCCAAGGCAAAATTTGCCGAATACCTGAATTTATGTATCCCGAGTCAGAAGAAACAATCGTTTGACTTGATTTGGCCAATTCACTAAAATGCCCTTTTGGCGTGCTAATTGCTTGATGTAGAGTTTATGATTTCAGAGAAAAAAGAGAGTTGCGGTCTTTTCGGTATTTTCGGGGACCCTGAGGCGGTTCAAAAGACCTATTTTGGCTTATACAGTCTTCAACATCGCGGTCAGGAGTCAGCAGGGATTGTCTCCAGTAACGGTGAAATTATCCAGTGTTACAAAGGAATGGGGTCGGTAAGCAGGGTTTTCCGTAGCGGTACGGACGTTTTAGAGAAACTGGCTAATCCGATAGCTATCGGCCATGTGCGGTATTCGACCACAGGTTCCAGCAAGTCGGTGAACAGCCAGCCGCTTTTGAGTGAGTACTCGCGTGGGCAAGTAGCAGTGGCACATAACGGCAATCTTATAAATGCGGCACTATTGCGGGACGAATATGAAGCATACGGCAGTATTTTCAAGTCTACTTCCGATACTGAAATAATTATTCATTTACTCGCTAAGCCAACCCACGTCAGCAAACCTGACTCTCTGGCTCATGTGTTAAATCATCTGCAGGGAGCATATTGTCTGCTGTTTTTGTATGCTGACCGGATTGAGGCAGCCAGAGACTCTTATGGCGTTAGGCCTTTGTGTATCGGCCAAACAGAGAAAGGCGCTTACGTTGTTGCCAGCGAGAGCTGCGCTTTCGATATGGTCGGAGCGAAGTTTCTTCGTGAAGTTGCTCCGGGCGAAATTGTTCGACTGGATAAAGGAGGCCTCTCCAGCAGGTTTTTCGTCCAGCCGGGCACTGTCACGCCGGCTCACTGTATCTTCGAGCATATTTATTTCGCCAAACAAAACAGCACCATTTTTGGTGAAAATGTGCATGAGTTTAGAAAAAAACTCGGAAGACAACTGGCAATAGAACATCCTGCTGATGCGGATGTTGTAATACCGGTGCCGGACTCGGGGACATCAGCGGCGATAGGATACTCGGAGCAAAGCAAGATACCTTTCGATATGGGGCTGGTTAGAAGTCACTATGTAGGCAGGACATTTATCTCACCTGAGCAAAAAATACGAGAACTGGAGGTTAAACTTAAGCTGGCGGTGGTAAAAGAAACGGTCAGCGGTAAAAGCGTTGTAGTGGTAGATGATTCGATAGTTCGCGGCACAACGACAAGAGGTAAGATTAGAACATTGCGCCAAGCGGGTGCGAAACAAATCCATATGCGAGTGAGTTGTCCACCCATAAGGTATCCTTGTTTTTACGGCGTAGATTTTCCAACCAGAGAAGAGTTGTTGGCCAATAATCGCGATCTGAAACAAATTAAAGAATTTCTCGAAGTAGACAGCGTCGGTTATATGTCACTGAAAGGGCTGCTATCTTGTGCGACTTTGCCAGCAGAGAACTACTGCACCGCTTGCTGGAGCGGCAAATACCCAATACCGGTAGATACTGCGGTGAACAAGTTTGTTTCGGAGCATTATCAAATGCATATGTTTGATGACCGGCCTCAGGAAGATGAGTAAATACATCAGCTATGAACAATCCGGCGTAAGCATCGATGCTAACGAGGAGATGGTTCGGCAAATCTGTTCCTGCGTTTCCAGCACATTCGGGCCAAGAGTTATAGAGAGCCAAGGCGGGTTTGCGGGGATGTTTCGGCTTGACTACGACGAAAGACTTTTCAAGAGAAATTACAAAGTCCCTGTCCTCGTTGCCTGCACCGATGGAGTGGGCAGTAAAGTTCAACTAGCCAGCAGGGTAAAAAGGTTCGACACCGTCGGTATTGACCTTGTGGCGATGAATGTCAACGATATGCTCGTACAGGGCGCTGAGCCATTATTCTTTCTTGATTATCTGGCAGTTCACAAGCTTGAACCGAAAGTAATAGCTGAGCTGGTAAAAGGTGTTGCGGCTGGCTGCCGACTGGCTGACTGCGCACTAATAGGTGGGGAAACCGCTGAAATGCCCGATACCTACCGTGAGGGTGATTTTGATATGGCTGGGTTCGCCGTCGGAGTGGTCGAGCGGAAAAAAATCCTCACTGGAAAGAACATTAGAAAGGGCGACTATATTCTCGGCTTGGCCTCAAGCGGGCTGCATAGTAATGGCTACACTCTTGTTCGCGATATCTGTTTTAAGAGAGCCGGTTTAAAAATGACCGACGCGCTTGACGAACTCGACGGTGCTGTACTGGGTGATGTTTTGCTGGAGCCGACGCGAATTTACGTTCGGCCGATAGTGAAACTGCTATCGCAGTACAAGGTCAAAAAAGTCGTACACGGGATGGCACACATTACCGGTGGCGGATTGGCCGGAAATGTTCCACGGGTACTGCCGAAAGACTGCAATGCGGTTATTAAAAAATCGAGCTGGTTGAAACATAAGATATTTAAATTTTTGCAAAAGGCAGGCCCTGTTGAAGAGGATGAGATGTTCAGAGTCTTTAATATGGGGATTGGATTCGTGATGATAGTGGCTGAGGATTTTGCGGATTCGATTATAAAAAAATTAACAAGGTATGGGGAGAAGATATATAAGATTGGAAGAATAACAACCGGCACGGGGAAAGTAATACTTAAATAGCGAGGGGGGATAAGGAGATAAAGGATGAGCGGTATTTTCGGAGTGGTCTCGAAGAAGAATTGTGCGGAAACCCTTTTCTATGGTACAGATTATCATTCCCATCTGGGTACTGAATACGGGGGGATGGTTGTGCTTGGAGAAGATTTCGCCAGACAAATACATAACCTTGGACAGAGCCAGTTTAAGTCAAAATTCTACGATGATTATAAATATATGAACGGCAACAAAGGGATCGGCGTTATTAGTGACTATGATGAACAGCCTATTTATCTAAACTCAAGATTTGGACCTTTTTGTGTGGTAACCAGCGGATTTGTAGAAAACGCCGAACAGTTAGCTCAAAGGCTGTTAAGCAAAGGAATATCTTTCAGTGAGGTAAGCGAAAGAGCGGTTAATACACCTGAGTTGATTGCAAAATTAATCAATCAGGGAAGTAATTTGATAGACGGCATAGAGAAGGTGTTTGACGTTATAGACGGTTCCTGCTCGCTCTTGTTGCTACATAAAGATGGGATATATGCAGCAAGAGACAGACTAGGATATACACCTCTTATTATTGGCAAGCGAGAAGATGACTGGGCGGTGACCGCTGAGACCAGCGCCTTCCCCAATAATGGATTTGAGGCTATAAAACATGTTGAGCCTGGAGAGATAGTTCTGATAAATGAGGACGGCATAGTGCAAAGAAGACCCGGCACGGACACCAACCAGATCTGTGCATTTCTCTGGATATATACTGGTTTTCCTGCATCAAGTTATGAAGGGATAAATGTGGAGATAGTCAGGGAAAGGTGTGGCAGGTTCCTTGCAAAACGTGATAAAGATATCGAGGTTGACGTGGTCTCAGGGATTCCTGACTCCGGATGTGCTCACGGATTAGGATATGCGATGGAATCAGGCAAGCCGTTCAGGCGACCCCTTGTCAAGTATACATCGGGATACGGCAGAAGTTATACGCCGCCTTCCCAGCAGAGACGCGACCTCATCGC
>CAZTWR010000152.1:0-4815 GCA_964618055.1 uncultured Pirellulales bacterium
ATTTGCCTCTTTTGCCACGGGTACAGAATTCCATTGACACTTATTACCCTGGTACCAAGCTTGCCATTACCGAATTCAGTTACGGTGCATCGGAGCATTTTTCCGGTGGGATTGCAATGGCAGACGCGCTTGGAATCTTCGGCAAATACGGTCTCTATATGGCTAACTATTGGCATCTTGAAGGTGATGACAATTATGTTAGCGCTGCTTACAAAATATATAGGAACTATGACGGCAGCAATTCTACTTTTGGTGATACGAAGGTCGAAGCAGTAATGAGCGATAAGCAGAATAGCTCTATTTACGCTTCGGTATCTGATGGCAATGATTCAAAGTTGCATATGATAGTAATTAATAAGAATTTCGATGATTCGATAAATGCGACTTTTGATATAAATAGTCCATGGCATTATGTATCAGGCAGAGTATGGGCTTTTGACGATGGCAGCTCCGATATATCGGAAATCGCACCTATTGCTACCATTCATGGAAATTCGTTCTCCTACAGTATTGCTCCTCTTACAGTTTGTCATATGGTTCTTGAAGCAATTGTTGGTGACCTGCACGATGACGGCCAAGTTGACTTCCGCGATTTTGCTGTTTTGGCCTCTGCCTGGTTGAGTAGCCAGGGTAGTGACAATTGGAATCCAGATTGCGACATTTCCCAGCCGAGTGACAATGTTATCAATGAACGGGACCTTGCTGTTTTGACTGATAACTGGCTGGCAGGTCTATAAGAGCTTTTATTGCAAATCTGTCGGCTGAGTAGGGGGTGCATTTTATTGATGAAAATCCTGCCCTCGCATCCAAACCTAAAGCTCGTTGGTTTTTAAACTATACCCTTCAAAAGTGTGGCGGGGTCGAGATTGTTCGCTTCAATGTCTTTGAAGTAGTTGACTGTGCTGACTTTGAGCTCAACAGCGGCTTTATCATCGCAGACAATAATGCCCTTTGGGTGTAATTGGAGGGCACTGACTGTCCACATATGGTTGACAGCTTCTTCAACTACCTTTTGCAGAGCCCGGGCTTTGTTATGACCGCTGACGATAATTAATACTTCCCGGGCATTCATAACCGTTTTAACGCCTACTGTTAAAGCGGTCTTGGGAACTTTGTTGATGTCGTTGTCAAAAAACCTGGAATTAGCTACGATGGTATCATAAGTAAGTGTTTTTACTCTAGTCAAGGACGACAACGAAGAGCCAGGTTCGTTAAACGCAACGTGGCCATCGGGACCTATGCCGCCGATAAACAACTCAACACCTCCAAGGTCTTTTATCTTCTTTTCGTAATTCTCACACTCGGCTTTTAGGTCTTTTGCGTTACCATCGAGAATATTAACGTTTTTCTTCGGAATATCCACATGGCTGAGGAAATTGTTCCACATAAACGAATGATAGCTTTCGGGGTGGTCCTCGGGCAAATTGACATATTCGTCCATATTGAAGGTTATCACATTCTTAAAGGAAACAAGGCCCTTTTTATTCAACTCAATCAGCTCTTTGTACATCCCGAGCGGTGAAGAGCCGGTTGGAAGACCCAAAACAAATGGCTTGGAATCTGTTGGGGCGAAGTCTTTGATTCTTCTGGCAACGTAATTGGCCGTCCATTTAGATACTCTATCGTAGTCCGGTTCAATAATAATCCTCATAACCTGTTCCTTATTTAAATATAATTAATGTTGACGCAGTTTTTCCATTCGGCTGATAAGCTCATCACAGAGCTTAGTTTTTTCAGCTATGTGTTTTTCGATTTCGGAAACGAAACTATCTTTTTCGAATACACCTCTGACCTGTGCGAAATCGCTGTGTTTTGTTTGTTCATCGCCGTCGATGCCGTATCCAATTTGAGCGGTGTTGGTAAATTCTTTTTTGGCATCAGCATAAAGTCTGTGGTCGAGTTCAACTACCGCTTGCTTCCATTTTGTTGTCAATTCAATAATATCGTCTGCCGTTATTTTATCGATACTTTTGCCAAGTCGCTGTTGCAGCACACCTGCCGCCCAGGCCCACTCATACTTAGGATAGTTATCATGCATTGACTGGAAAGTCTCTGTTACCTGCTCCAGCGTACCGATGCTACCGTTTTCAATGTCACTAAGCATTTTTTGAACGCTCTCTTCTGGAGCAAACAAGCCGGCCATATCTATCCATTTGCCCCCCCCAACATTCGTTTCCGGTGACAGCGCAGCTCTAAGTTCTTCGACGTTTTTGAACTGCTTGTTTTCCAGTTGCTTAATCAGACAGTTGCCTAAGAACTTGTCGATACCAATCTGGTATAATTTAATACCACTGTCCAGCGATGAGCCTTTAATCTTGCAGCTGTGATAGGTAAAGTAATCGCTTGTCTCGCCGGAGGTTAATTTAAGATTGGCGAGTAACTCACGACCGCTAAGCATTTTTTGAATTGTGTATGGGCTTAAAAGTTTGAAATTTATGTAGTCGAGTTTCTGGGGGTCTTTTCGTCTGTCTCGTTTTGGCCATTTTCGAGCATCTCGGACGGTTCCTACACTGCGTAAATTCACACCGGGAACAAGAATACTTTCATCTTCATGCTCGATCAGGTATGAGAAAGGCAGATCCGAAGTATCGGAATTTCTGTAGTGTCTGCCCATTACAACGGTAAATGCCCCGACCTTCGCCGGCCAGAGTATATATGAATCGCTGGCGGTCTTGGAGCCCCGTTCGACAATGCCCTGGTGGGTCGGCCCGAGCTTGTACATATGATTACTCTGATTTGTTCCGCTGCCTGCGTTTAAAAAGGAAAACAACCCTGCAATCAGCAGTGTGGATTTATGATGTGTAACAGTGTATGGCCCGGCAAATATGGCACATGCCTCGCCGTGGAAACCACCACAGTTAGCAAAGAACACCGAGTTTTCCGCTGAATATTGTTTGGCTAATACCGTGCCCTGGCCTACGAAGCATTTGGATATTATTGTGCCGTCGGTAATCTTTGAGCCGGAGCAGGCAATGAAATCCTCTGCAAAAACACCAGGACCAATATAGACAGGGTCTTCCAGACAGCTGTTGATTGAGCCGTTCTCCAACCTGTTCACTCCCTCGATTACGCTTGCAGGGCCTATCTTGACATTCTTAATAATTCGGCAGTTGACAAGCTTAGCACCTTTTGCTAACAGGCCCATAGATGAAGTTACAGACTTGGTGTAAGCGGCAATCATTTTTTGCAGGTTTTCAATCGCTTTCGGCCTGTGTCGATAAAAAGCTATCACATAAGCAGTATGAGCGGACAGATGGTCATAAATTGGTATTTCCCTGCCGCCGGCCTCGTTAACAACGGTAACTTTGGTCCCATTACCAAACGAACTCTCTCCCTCAACTGCCAGCAAATCAACATTGTCAATAACTACGTTGTCCTCGATTATGTAGTTGGCTATGTAAGCATTAATATTGTTAATATAGACATTGTTTCCGATTTGGCAGTTGTGGATTGTTGCGTTATTAATCCCTGTTGACCTCTTAATGCCACCTAAAAAAGGCACTTCCCCATTAAAAACACCTAACTTTACGTCACCAGAAAAATGAGTCGCCTTTACTTTCGATGGGTCAAAACCCTCAGCTACCTGGACATTTGACCAATCAGCACAACTGCAGCCCTGGCTGGTTAGCTTAGTGATTTCCTCAGCAGATAATGGACGAAATTCCGATGCCATATTACACTCCTTCTGATATCAGTTTTGACCTATCCATAGAACCCAAAAAAGTCTAAACGCCAACTACAAATGACTAACAAACCAATTTCTGGATAAAATCAAAGCAGAAATATCCTCTGGCAACCGGTGTCCAGAAAGAAATGGGCATTATACTTATTTTGATGAGCTGGTCAATGTTGTATTTTTGGGAATTTGCTTGTGTGTAAGCCGCAAAAGAGGTCGTTCAAGCCAGAAAGAAAGCAAAACATATGGCTCCAATATGGGGCTCCAAACACAAATAAATAAAGAACAAATTCTTTGTTTGTGGGTAGCTAATAATAGAGGCAGAATACTGAAAAAGGGCGGGGAGAATTACGTTACGTGATTTTGAACTGAATTGTTAAAGACGCTAATTAAGATAAGGTAGTAACATGCGACTTACAATAGAACAACGCCTACAGGCTTTAGAGCGGGATACTGTGGTTCTTCATGATACCATTAAACTGCTCCATAAGTTGCTGAAAGAGCAAGGAGGGCTGATAAGTGAGTATATTGTGCGAAAAGTAGCATCTGCGGATATGAACGATAAACATCGCGCAAAGAATACCCGGCCTGAAGAAGAGTTATATACTTTTGTTTGCCAACGGAGATTCGACAAAATCGAAAAAGACATTAAGAAAACGCTCAGATTGATAGAAAATTTAAGGTTTGGATTGAAGGCCGGTTAAAGACAAGCCGTTATTTTGCAGGCGGGAAAATCTTGGTGAGTGAGTCTATAAGCGACTGAACTGCTTTGCTTACTTGGGCAGATACAGATTGCCCAAGTTGTGTTTGTGCCGGCTGAATCCCGACAATATATATATCAACATCGATTTCTTGGTGAATCACATCGATAAATAAACGGGGCGAAAGTGTATGCGTGGAGAAAACAGATGAGTTTAGCTGCTCAGGTTTGAATATACTCATCGTTCCGGGCAATGCCCCAAAGTCAATGGCATCGATAATAAGCAAATTCTGTGGAGCTTTTTTTATGATGGGCTGAATATAGTTTTCAGGAACGGTGCCGGCATCTATCAGTTCGGCACAGACTTTTGCGTGTCGGAGTTGCTGACAAGCCAACGGGCCGACTCCATCGTCACCTTTTAATATATTGCCGTTTCCAA
>CAZTWR010000153.1:0-4780 GCA_964618055.1 uncultured Pirellulales bacterium
ACATCAAAACCAAGCATATCGGCCGCCGCCTGCACCGTTGGATTAATTGGTATATCGGCCTCGTTAATTTCAACGCTCAAGGTGCTTGCCCGGCAGATTTCGTTAAGTGTTGCGGCCAATCCCCCCCGGGTCGGGTCCCGCATAAATTTTACCCCCTCGCTGTTCTCCAGCAGTTGTTGTGTTAGTTTAGCTATACTCGCACAGTCGCTTTTCAACTTCGATTGAAATTTAATGCCTTCTCGCTGTGAGATAATAGTCATCCCATGGTCGCCTATCGTGCCGTTGATAATGATTTTATCACCAATCGCAATCTTGTTGAAACCTAAATCCGCACCGGCTAATCGCACTCCAATTCCTGCTGTATTTATAAAAATTTTATCAGCCGCGCCCGCCTCAACCGTCTTGATATCGCCGGTAACAATATCAACATCGTTTTGGGCGGCTGCTTCGCTGATACTGGCCAAAATCTTCTCCAGCAGTTCAAATTCAAAACCTTCTTCGATTATAAGCGACAAAGCCAAAGCAACGGGCACCGACCCCGCGACTGCCAAATCATTTATTGTCCCGCAAACAGCGAGTTTTCCGATATCTCCGCCGTTGAAAAACAACGGCTTGACAACGTAGCTGTCTGTTGTAAAACATACAGAGCCGGAAGCAAGGTTTAGCTTTGCCGAATCAGCCAGTTCAGCGAGGGTATCATTTCTGAATCTTGGCAGAATATGATGTCGGATTAATTCATCGCTCAATTGACCCCCGCCGCCGTGTGCAAGTAAGATTTTATCGCCTCTCTTTTTCATTACGTATGTTTCTTTCGGCCGTATGTAAACCACGCTGCACAGGCTCCTTCGGAACTTACCATACAAGGCCCGACCGGTATCTGGGGTGTACAGCTTTTCGCGAACAACCCACATTCCGGCGGCTCAATTAATCCACATAGCACTTCGCCGCATCGACAACCGCTTCTATCCTCACCTGCTGTTTCGGCTACGTTGAATCGTTTGAAGGCGTCGAATCGACTGTATTTGTCTTTCAGTTTCAGCGTGCTTTTCTCTATCTTTCCGAGCCCTCGCCAGTAGCCGTCGGCAGCTTCGAAGCACTCAGTGATGATTTTTTGTGCAGTGATGTTACCCTGCTCGGTTACAACCGCACTGTATATCGATTTTAGCTCGGCTTTGCCTTTGGCAAGCTGCCGACAAATTTCGCTGAGCCCCTCGATTATTTGCATCGGCTCGAAGCCCGCCACCACACAGGGCCGGCCGAAATCTTCCACAATCTCTGCGAAAGCGCCAAAGCCGATTATCACGCTGACATGGCCAGGACAGAGAAAACCATCTATCTTATGGTTTTTCTCAGACACCAAAGCCCGCATCGCAGGCACTACCAGTTTGTGACCGCTCAAAATACAGAAATTATCAATGCCTTCTGCCGCTGCTTCTTTCACGACTACTGCCGTTGCTGGTGCAGTCGTTTCAAAACCTACCGCAACGAATACAATTTCTTTTTCGGGATTATCTTTCGCCAATTGCAGAGCATCTTCGCTGCTCAGAACTACCTTCACATTGGCACTTGATTGTTTTGTTTCGAGTGACCCGCCGTTGCCTGGAACGCGAATCATATCGCCGTAAGTGGCAATTAAACAGTCGGCGCGGTCGGCCAATTGCAATACAATATCGATATAGCTCTGGTCGGTAACGCACACCGGACAGCCCGGCCCGGATAAAAGTTTTATCCTCCCCGGCAATGTTGACCTTATACCGCTGCGGAAAATAGAGACCGTATGAGTGCCGCAAACCTCCATTATATTGATTTGTCGGCCCAGCGTTTCACACGCTGCATTCATAACACTTTGTGCTTCGTAGATTTTCTCAAGCATAGAAATCTAAATTTACCCTGAAATTTTGTTTTGCGTTTCCTCAAAGTTGTTGATTTCCGCAATAAGCTGCCAGGTCTTTTTTGCTTCTTCTTCATCGACAAGCGAGATAGCAAAGCCGGCATGTACCAGCACCAGATCCCCCAGTTTAGCTTCGGCTAACAGTGTAGTTTTAGCTCGATACCGGTTGCCCATTGCGTCAACAACCGCATTATCACCCTTCAACTCAACTATCCTTGCCGGTATCGCCAAACACATATTTCGTATCTCGCATTTTGTGAGTCGTGATTAGTTAATCGAATCACCAGCCATGATTCACGAGATGGGCGGCAATTGCCGCTTGGCCGACGGATATTCCTCCGTCATTAGACGGAACATCTCGGTTAAATAATACGCAAAAATCGTTTTCCTTCAAGAGCTTAACCAAACGATTCGTTAAATACCGATTGCAGAATACCCCACCGCTTAATGCAACCGTGTCTAACTTTTTATTTGTTCTCGCTTCTTTGGCCATCTCCAGTAGGGCGGCAGCAACCGTGTTGTGGAACTTCGCTGAGATGACGCCGCCGGTGGTTCTTTCGTGAATATCAGCAATTATCTGCTTTATCATCTTGCACAAATTAAGCTGAAACGGCCCATTAGCTTTTTGGATAAGCTCAAAGTCATAATGCTCTTCAATGCCGTTTTCTACAATCGCCTCAAGAGCCATTGGCAGTTGTGCATCAAAATGATTATAGCTGCCCAGCCCGACCATAGCTGCGACTGTATCGAAAACTCTGCCTGCGCTCGATGTTTCAATGGTGTTAATCTGTTTTTCAATTTGCTTTGATATAATTTTTTGCTTATTTGTGTCTGGCTCGACTCGCTTAAGCAGCCATCTAAATTTCTCTAACTTAAAATCGTCCCCATAAGTTTTTTTTAATAATCCCAGCAAAGGTCTTATAGCTTCTTTACTCGCTTTGTCCGCGCCGGCCAGAGTGTAATAAGCCAGATGGCCGAATCTCTCAAATTTTTCCAAAGATGCTATCATACACTCACAGCCCCAAATCGTACCATCTGTACCGTAGCCGGTGCCGTCACACTCAATGCCGATGACCGGGCCTTCAAGGCCGTGTTCAACTAAAACTGATGCAATATGTGCCCAGTGATGCTGGACCTGGATTACCTTTACCCCGTTAGAAATCCTTACCAAAAGCGAGGCAGATGCCTCTGATGTCTTATTTCTAACGGGGTTTATATCAGGCATCGAAAGGGCATATTGAGTTGACAAATACACTGGGTGAAGGTCGCATACAACAACTTTTGGCTCGACTTCAAATAGTTTCCGCAAATGCTCGATTGAATCGATATAGTGATGATAGACTTCTGCGTCTTCAAGGTCGCCTATGTGTTCGCTGCAGATAAGCTGATTTTGTTTTACAAAGCAGAAGGTATTTTTCATATCAGCCCCCGCTGCGAATATGTCATACCGGCAGTTTTCTTTGGTAAGAATAGGTGTCGGCACATATCCTCTGGCTCTTCTTAGAAGAACCGGCTGTTCGTCTACAAAATGAACAATCGAATCGTCAACCTGTCGGTAAATCTCTCGGTCGTGCATAAGAAAGGCATCTGCGATGCTGCCAAGTCTTTCCAGTGCCTTTTCATTTTTACAAATTAACGGCTCATCAGAAATATTACCGCTTGTCATTACCAAAACTTTAATACCCTCGGCGAAAAGCAGGTAGTGCAGTGGAGCATAGCAGAGCATAAAACCGAAAGTATCGACCCCGCTCGCAACTGATGGAGTTATCGAGCAGTTTTCCCTCTTTGGCAGTAAAACAATGGGGCTTTGGGGACTTCTTAATATCTGCTCAGCCGATTCGCTCACAACTGAATATTCTTTTATGTTTTGGACCGAAGCTGCCATCATAGCAAACGGCTTATGGTCTCTTCTTTTGCGTTCTCGCAGTCTTTTTACTGCTTTGTCGTTAAGTGCATCGACAGCTAAGTGGAATCCGCCGACTCCTTTTATTGCCACAATCTTGCCACCCAAAAGTAAACGCGCAGTTTCAGCAATTACCTTCTCGGTTCCCGTTTTTATTGTCTTCCCATTTGTGTCTGTCAGCCATATTTTTGGTCCACAGGCCAGGCAAGCGACTGGCTGGGCATGAAAACGACGGTCGGATACATCTGTGTATTGAGCAGCGCATTTGTCGCACATCTTAAAAACTGACATTGTTGTATTGCACCTGTCGTAGGGGATTGTTTTAACTATCGAATATCTTGGCCCGCAGTTAGTGCAGTTTATAAACGGGTACCTGTACCGAAAATCTTCTTTCTCAGCCATCTCCACAAGGCAATCTTCACATACAGCCATATCAGCCGTTACCTGCGATAGGGCGGTTCCTTCGGATTCGCTTGTTTTGATTGTGAATTTTTCTTCCCCCTCGATTACAGCTATATCGACTGTTTTGCAGGAATTTATCTCAGCCAATGGCGGTTTATCTCTGGACTGTAGCCGGCCTGAAAATTCAGCTATTCTATCTTTTGCTCCCTGTAATTCGACTGTTACGCCCTTTGTGTTGTTATAAACGAAGCCTGAAAGCCCGAGCTGACAGGCTATTCTATACACAGCCGGACGAAATCCAACTCCCTGTACTTGCCCCGTTATGAATATTCTTTGCCTTTTAATCAAAACTTTTGGTCTTACCTTTCTAACTATTTTTATACGCACCATTTACAGAAACGGTTCTTGAAAGACATTATAATTTGGTCGCGATGGAAACACAATCACCCTTATCTTGGCGCAGCGTTAGTCAAAACGCAGCGATGGAAAATTTATTTGCCGAAATCGTACTTTTGTGCTAATATTGCAGTACTTCGGGGCCATAGCTCAGTTGGGAGAGCGCTTGCATGGCATGCAAGAGGTCG
>CAZTWR010000154.1:0-4775 GCA_964618055.1 uncultured Pirellulales bacterium
CAAAAATGGCAAAATCTATCAAATTATGTAAAAGTACGCCAAGAATCGCACAAAAAAGAGCAGCGGGGATGTACGTGGCCCGTGACTCGTGACTCGTGACTCGTGTTTTGGCGTCTGCCGTCAAAAGCCAAAAACCAATAGCAAATGCAATCGGCGGCGCAACATATAATGTGAACATCACATAAATTATCACAGTAAGAGTATCGTCGATGGTAACAGGCATAATTATGGGTCTGATGAGCAGCAGGGCAGCAGATATAATAGTTAAATAAGTTATAGCGAGGGTTCTAAAAGATGGCTGCCGGTTGGCTTGGGGAGAAGAGCTTTTCTCGATGCTCGATGAAGTAATTGTTCTCCATAATGGTATGAAGAGCATAGCTAAGAATCCGACAAGGCCGAGCGGACCATACTGAGTCAGAACACTGAGCAGAAAATTGTGGGGGTTTGCAACACTTTCCAATGCTGCAGCAGGCTTATAATGTGTGTAAAAATGGGCGAAGTTGCCCGGGCCAACACCAGTCAGCCAATGGTCGGCATACATCTTAGCTGATGCGTACCAATACTGCCACCTGACCAGCATTGAACTTCCGCCAGGCAGTCTGTCGTGAGTCAGTCCATAGGCAGCAACCGCCCAGCCGGCAGCGATGAAAAATAATAAGCAAACAAGCAATATGGCTTTTCTGTGCGTTTTCAGCCAATCGCCGAAATAAAGGAACGCAACAAATAAACCGGCTGCAATCAGGGATGCGGCGATTGCGCCTTTGCTGCGGGTAATGATAAGACCAAAAACAATGACAACCACGGCGATGCCACACTTAATAAGACAGGGCCGAGATTGGCGATTTTTGAACTTGTCGATAAACAAAGCAAGGGCGGCAAAAGAAGCCAATATCGCAAAGGAACCGGCGGAATTACCGGTTGTGAAAAAGCCCCGAACATCCCTTGAATAAAGGCGATGCTCAAAAAGAAACTGCTGGAAAGAACCGGGCTGTATGCCAAGCGGTTCGAGTATGGTCTGAGGGGCCAGCTCGTATTGGTCAATAATTGCCTGGTTACTGGTGAAAAACTGCTCAGCACACTGATAGGCTGAAACTACTCCCAAAGCAGCAATAACTACCAGCAGCAACTTTATCTTCGACTGTGAATCCAATATCTGTACTAACAGGACAGCCATCAACACCGGTGCAACAAGACAAACGGCGTCAGTAATCGCAACTCGCTTGTTTGAGGCGGCAAATCCGGCAATGACAGCAGCTATACAAAACAGACATAGTCCAATTTCTATGGCAGTGAAGCGATATAAAAACCTCTTACTACAAAATCCACATATGAACCAGAATACAAATGAGAGAAACAGGACAGCTGATACGGATAGACTGTAAACATTGCCACTTAGATTAGCTGGCAGAGCGGTAGGCATAGCTGGACTTTCGGTCAATGTAGCGCGAAGTGCAATCACACAAAGGCAGAGAGCAAGCAGGATATATTCTAAAATCACCTGCCCTTTGCTTTTCTCGTATTGCGTATTGCGTATTGCGTATTGCGTATTAACCACGAATTTTCACGAACTAACACTAATTCAAAATTCTAAACGGTAGTTTCAAGAATAGCGATAATGGATAATACCATAATTGTTTGAATGAAGATTAAGATTGCCCCTGCCAGATTAACCTGATAAAGGAAAGTTGCGCCAAGGCCGGTGCAGAGCGTAGCCAGATATAATGTTAGAACTGTTTGAGTATCGGTCAATCCATGCCTTTTTAATCGATGGGAAAAATGCTGGGTGTCACCAATGAAAGGGCTTTTGCCCTGTCTGAGCCGCAGAGCGGTTACGCTGATAAAATCATAAAGCGGGACCGCCATAACAATGGCCGGCATAAAAACCACATACCATTGGCCGCTTTGTGCCTCGTGATAATAGGTGGTGCGCAGGGTCAGCAGTGCTAAAAAAAAGCCTATTACAAGCGAGCCGGCGTCACCTGCGAAGATTTTGGCGGGCGGGAAATTAAACACCAAAAAGCCCAGCAATGTCCCTATAAAAACAACTGCCAGGCCCCCTACAAAGACCTGGCCGCTTATAACGGCTGCGGTGAATAAAATGCAGGACGCTATGGCTGCGATACCAGCGGCGGCACCGTCCATATTGTCAAGAAAGTTAAAGGCATTAATAATCAGGACTATCCAAATGGCTGAAAGGGCAGCGGTGATTATTTTGTTTTCAATGAAAAGCTCGACCCTGACCTCTGCAAACCTGGCGGCGATTATTGCAACTGCGAACTGGACGGCAAGTTTGAAAAACGGGCCGAGGTGCTTTTTGTCGTCCCAGAGGCCGAGCAAAAACAAAACAAGTGCGCTGAGCAGTATAATCACAAGCTGATTTGTTTTTCCCAAAAAATCAGTTGGGTCGATGTTAGCTGATTCGGCGAGCCAGGTAAGGCGGCCGGGGACGAGTAGAATCTTTATCGCAACTGTGGCGGCAATTATGATGACGGCTATAGTAGTAAAGATTGCGATACCGCCGCCGAGGGGAACAGCTGTCCGGGCAAATCTATCTGCGGCTGGATAGGCGACGAATCCAGAGCGCTCGGCCAGCTTCCTTACGATGGCCGTCAAAATGACCGACAGCGCAAATGAGCCTGCAAGTAAAATTACTGCTGATAGGATTAATGTTTCGATTTTAACTGCTCCAGTAAACGCTTTCTAACCTTGCTGAAAAAATCGTGGTAACACTTTTGTTTGTAATCCGGATAGGTGTATGATAAAGGATGCCAGGAGCCCTTGTCAAAAATAAGTGTTACCTCGGCGTACATTTTTTCCCCGATATACATGCGATGCGAATAGTTCTTTGCCGTGGCTAAAATCAGCTTCGATGGCTCAATTACGCCGGGGTCCAAATTTACCGGCCTGGGCAAGTTGAGGTTTAATTTTGTTGCTAATTTCCGTTCGAGTTTGTTTGTCTGGTGCTTTATTTTTGCCAAATTGGCTGGGTCAACAAGCGGTTCAATACTGACAAACTGCCTTAAGATATTCTCGCCGGTTTCATCTTTGTAGTAATCGGTCTGGGTAAACGGCCAAATATCGCTTATTAAATCAGCCTTGCCAAACTCAGACGTTATCGCCTCCCTTGCAGTCTGCAAACAATCCTCGCTGGCTGCCAGAATCCCAACTATCAGCTTAACCGGCTTAGGGTCTTTGAGTTCCCACATTTGTGTTGCCAACTAACGTACTTGCGGATTTAGTTGTTCTTTTAGAGAGTTAACCAAATCAACAGCTTTATCTGCTGCTTTTTCGATAGGAACTTTCTCGCTTTTTGATTCAGAGCGCAACTTTATCTCGACATTACCATCGGCGATGGATTTTACGCCGACGGTAACTCTTATGGGTATGCCAATAAGGTCGGCATCTTTGAATTTCACTCCGCCTCGCAGTTCCCTGTCGTCCAGCAGGACGTCAAGCCCATTGTTTAATAACTGCTGATAGATATCTTCAGCGACCTTAGCTACCTGTTCATCGTCCTGGTTGACGGAAGTTACCAAAACCTCAAACGGGGCGATGTTAACGGGGAAAATAATACCGTTATCATCATTGCCAAGCTCAATAGCAGCGGCGAGAATCCGATTTATGCCGATGCCGTAGCAGCCCATAATACAGGGTTTTTCGCTGCCGGTTTCGTCGAGGAATTTACAGCCGAGTTTTTCGGTGTATTTTGTGCCGAGTTTGAAGACCTGTCCGACTTCAATACCTTTCTTAAAGAGTAGCTTTTTGCCATTATGCGTATCGCCCTCAACTGCATAGCGAATATCGGCAATGGTAATATTTTCGCCTTCGAGCGGGAAATCTCTGCCCGGCACGATGTTCTTAATATGATAGTCTGTCTTATTAGCGCCGGTTACGCCGACAGCCATTGCGGTAACTGCGTGGTCGATTATCAGCTTCGAAACCTTATCGCTAATTCCCATTGGTCCGGCAAAACCAACTTTGGCGCCGGTTACTTTTTCAATAGTGACTTCGTCGGCAAGGTTGGCAGCTTTGCCGCCGAGAGTCTGTGTGAGTTTTTCCGGGTTCAGGTCGTGGTCACCACGAATGAGCGTTGCGATTACATTATTGCCATCAGTATAAATCAGGGTTTTTATCATTTCCTTAGGTTCGGTTTTTAAAAAGGCGCAGACGGCTTCGATAGAGCCGATGTTAGGTGTATGAACGAGTTCTGGAGCGGGGAGATTTTTCCCCGCCGTACCGGCGGGGGCTAAACGGTCAACGGTGGCTCTTTCGAGGTTTGCGGCATAGGAGCCGTCCTCGGTATAAATGATGGTGTCTTCACCGGATTCGCAGGGGACGGTGAACTGGTGTGAGTCCGCCCCACGGACGGCGGACAAGCCGGAGCTGCCCATCTCGCCGGACTCGGCTTCGACGATGACATATTCAAGGCCACAGCGTTTGAAGATTCGGCAGTAAGTGTCATACATAATTTTGTAAGTTTCATCGAGGCTTTCCGGGTTGGTGTGGAAGCTGTATGAATCTTTCATAATGAATTCGCGGCTGCGCAGCACGCCGAAACGTGGCCGAAACTCATCGCGGAATTTGAAGCTGATTTGGTAGATATTCATTGGAAGCTGCTTATATGATTTTATTTCGTTCGCTGCGATGTTTGTAACGACCTCCTCAGCGGTGGGTGCGATGACGTTTTCACGGCCGTGGCGGTCAGTAAATGTTGCTAATGTCTCGCCATAGTCGACATCGCGGCCGGTCTTCTGCCACAGCTCTATCGGCTGAAC
>CAZTWR010000155.1:0-4720 GCA_964618055.1 uncultured Pirellulales bacterium
AATTGAGCAGATACAGCCCAAGCCTTGCGCACACATCCTGAACCTGCCGCATACAATCATCGAAATCCCCGGCTATTTGAATCGTTTGAGCATCATAATCCATAGCCTGGCTGAGCTTGCCGAAGGCGATTCTGCCAGAGCCGATAAAAACAGTGGATTTCATCCTGCAACTGTGCGCATACAAAGCCATCGATGCCGAAGTATTACCCGTTGACGCGCACACGCACGACTCTGCCCCAACCATCTTAGCGTGACTGAATGCCGCCGCCATACCATTATCTTTGAACGACCCGGATGGATTTAGCCCCTCATATTGCAGATACAAACACCCAGGCTTCATATCGACATATTTAGCTACAGCATCATTTTGTTGCAGTATTGTCTGACCTTCGCCTATGGTTACTTTGTATTTGTCTTCACAGAAGTTAAGCAACTCACGAAATCGCCACACACCTGAGAAATCCAGAGGGTTTCTCCTGTTTACCCAACGTTTACCAAAGTCGCTTAACTTACCTGGAACCTCAATCTTGTCCCAGTCGTACCATATATCGAGCAGGCTGCCGCACTTTGGGCATTTGAACATCGTTTGGCCGCAGTCAAACTCAGCCGCACAATCAGGATTAACGCACTTCTGATAAGCAGCATCAGGATTTACCACACCCATGTCTAATCTCCTGTAAAATTTAGCTCGATTATAGAACAAACTGGCAGCTTTGGGTATACAAATCTGTTGACGTTTGCTATCAGCGGCTCCAAAATTTAATACTGCCCTCGCAGCATTTTACTTAGTCGCCAATTCTATTACTACCCTTCCCTCTTTTGCCGGCTGAAAGGCCTTGTCGCTCAATTTTTTCATAAGCCCCTCCGTTATCCCGAACAACTCCGTTTGTCCAGTGACCGTGTTTGTTATCGCAAGGTAGCATTCACCCTCATCGGTTATCCCGGAAAATGCCGGCTGATATAACCCTATATTACCGGTGTTTACTGACAGTTCACCCGACAGCTCCATACGCTCATAAGCTGCACCCAAAGCAAATATAACACAAGTTCCCAAAGTCACTCCTGCCGCAAAGGACAAATACCTGCTCATCACATCTTCTCCTTTCTATTCAACCTGACTGATAAAAGACACAAATTATACCAGAATGTGAAATTGTACCTCATGTTCTAATTTACAATTTACTACTCGACCGCTTCCCCCGAATCAAATAAAGGCTGGATTGGACATCTCAAAGGTCACATCGGAATCTAAAGTGATTGCCCGTTGATTTTTTCTATTAAGCTCGGCAGCTCAGAAAGCCGATTTATTTTCCAAACGCCTTTTGGAATTTTCTTCCCCGTATTGGTATATGCCTCTTTCAGAACAGCTTGCATACCGGTTTTTGTTGCGGGTTTAATATCCGTATCGATGCGGTCCCCCACGAACATTATATTTTCTAGCATTTCACCGATTCTCTCAGCGGCAACTTTGAAAATTCGAATGTCTGGCTTGCGAAAATCAAACTCGTACGAATAAACCCGAACCGAAAAAAAGTCCAATATACCCAACTGTTCCAGATGCCTCTCCAGAGAACTACTTGTTACGAAGGTATTGGAAACCACACCAAGCTTAAGTCCCAGGTTCTTAAGTGCGGTTAAAGTCTCCTTTATTTTCGGTTCAGCTTGACCGATTTTACTCAAAGGCTCGTACCAAAGCCATGCAAAATGTTGCCATTGTTGCCTGTTCAGTCTAATACCTTTTTTGGTACCGATTCCCCTTAACAAAGCTAACGAATTAAAATCTTTTTTCGTTATATTGGAAAGCCAGTATCGTATGCGCAGAGACAACAGGTTTAGCCAGCAGTAGTAGTGAAAATTGCCCACCGGCTGGCCACAACTCTTCAGAAAGTCGTATGACAACCTCGCCCCTTGATGGAAAAGACGAGTCGTGTTGACCCTGCCGAAGTTGAGCAACGTTTCGCCGAAGTCAAACAACACGGCGTTAATCTTTCTATCTGGCATAATTAGCACTTGGGTTCCCGCTTTGCCAGTCTCGGCAAGGCTGAGCCTTGACGGGCGGGGTCCCTTAGCATATCCCACACCCCTATTTTCGCAACGGCGGCGTATCATCACCAAAAGCTTCCCGAACCCATTCGAACATTTCTTCATCCGATATCACCGATACCCGGTTAGCTGAATACTCAGCGTCAATTCTGTTCTTTATCTTGGTTATACGAGGGTTATGCTTGGGGATTTTAATCTCGTACCTGGACTCTATCCAGTGTTTAATACCCGCTGCACCGCTCTTGTCAGTAATTGCTACGCTGACAGAGCGGTTGAGCAACTTCTTCGTATCAAAGCAGCAATATATCTCCTCGTTCTTTAGCAAACCGTCGGCGTGAATACCAGCCCGTGTAACATTGAAATCCCTTCCAACGAGCGGATAATTTTGCGGGATTTCGAAACCCAGTTCTTTTTTCGCATAGTTGGCAAGCTCGGTTATCGCCGCATAGTTGACCGCTTCGGTCATCCCCTTCAACTGCGCGTGCTCAACGACCATCGCTTCTAAAGGTGGGTTTCCGGTTCTCTCACCGACGCCGAATATAGCTGCATTTGCAGCACAGCAGCCATAGAGCCACGCCGTAGCAGCATTTATGAGCACCTTGTGTAGGTCGTTATGACCGTGCCATTCTAACCATTCAGACGGCACCCCAATCTGCCGAAGCCCGCAAACAAGTTTCGGAACACTGCGGGGCAAAGCTGCCCCGGCCCACGGCAGACCGAATCCAAGAGTATCACAAAGACGAATCTTGACCGGCTTCTTATACTCCTCAGCCAGCTTCATCAGCTCAGATGCAAAGGGCAAGACAAACCCTTGATAATCAGCTCTGGTAATATCCTCGAGGTGGCATCGAGGAATAACCCCATTATCCAGTGCCGCCTTGGCGATATCAAGATAGGCATTGATCGCCTGGGCCCGTGTCTTTCGCAGTTTAAGGAATATATGATAATCACTTACCGACGTCAAAATGCCGGTCTCCCCAAGCCCCATTTGCGAAACCAACTTAAAATCAGCCTCCACAGCCCTTATCCAGCCGGTAACCTCAGGAAACTTATAGCCGCGAGCTTTACACAGTTCTACCGCCTCTCTGTCACGCTGTGAATATAGAAAGAATTCGCTCTGTCGAATCAAACCGGTGTCGCCATCTATTTCATGCAATAAATCATATATCCGCAGGATTTGCTGCGGTGTATAAGGAGGCCGGCTCTGCTGCCCGTCACGGAAAGTCGTATCGGTTATCCATACCTTTTCCGGAATATCATACGCAACCTTTTGCTCATCGAATATTACCTTGGGAAATTCGGTATATGGAAACATCTCCCGATACAAATTGGGTTTTTCTACTTCTACAAGCTTAGGTTTTCTTCTTGCCATACTTATCTCCCATAATGTCGTTGGCATCTCGACCAGCCCCTTGGGGGCTGGCTATCACGCATCTCGTTCGAGATACGAATAATAGCCGAGGTGGGAGTCGAACCCACACGCCCCTTACGGGCAGGGGATTTTAAGTCCCCAGCGTCTGCCATTCCGCCACTCGGCCTGACCTGATAGACTAATGAATTTTGTGCCAATTTGCAAATTGTTTCCTAATTTCCCGGCACCGCAGCGGTTTGACAAAAATCACGATAAATCAGTACCTACTGCAAATTGAGATGATTCTAACGATAAATGTTAACAACACCAAGTTTGATACGAGTAGTAAGGAAAAAGCCTAATCGAAGGGAACATAAACTGCGCAAAGAAAAATTTAAATTCTACGACCTCTGTGGACTCGGCGGCCAAACAAGATTCGAGATACCAGATACGAGATAAATCGGGGTTGAAATTGCCAGAGAAAATCCGCTATCCGACCTGTTGCCTGAACCAGCCGGACTCTGCGGTCAAGAGCCCTTAACTGTGAATCATCACCTGCTAAATCCAGTGCTTTCTTAATTCTCTCCGCAGCATCGGCTAACCTGCCCATCCCCAAATAAACAACGGCAGAATCACGCAAGGCACAAACGTCCCTTGGCCTTATATCGAGCGTATGACCGAAAAACTCCACTGCATCCTCAAATCGACCTTTTATAGCACTAACAAGACCAAGATAATAATAGGCATCTGCATTGGCGCAATCAATGTCGATAACCCTCAGCAGGCAATGCGTCGCATAATCCATATCACCAATCCCCAGAAACATCGACCCCATAGAAACTAATATATCGGCATCCTCTGGAGCCAGTTTCATCTCCGAAACCAGATGCTTCATCGCCTCCTTCCTTTTCCCTCTCATTAACGCATACTCAGCTAACCGATACTGTGGCCCTGTGAGCTTGTTGTCCTTTTGTAACGCTTCATTGAATAGTTTTAATGCTCCGAGATAATCAGCATTGTTAAAAGCAATCTCTCCTAAATAAAACAAAGCAGCTGCAAAGCCTGGCTTAAGCTCAAGTATTCTATTAAATTTTTCCTTCGCTGACTCGACATCGCCAACCTCAAGAAGAAACAGTCCAAAATCGAGAATAACATCAACGTCACCAGGGTTAATACGAAGCTCTGATAAGAAATACTCACGCCCCCGCTTGTAATCCCCCTCAGCCCAATACGCTTGAGCAATTCGATAGTTAATCTGTGGATGACTCGGCTCAAGTTTAGCTGTCTTTAGCCAGCAGTGAATTGCTTTCTTATACTCACCACGGA
>CAZTWR010000156.1:0-4710 GCA_964618055.1 uncultured Pirellulales bacterium
TTGGGAGATTATAAAATGCAATTTGGACATTTTGATGATGAAAATAAAGAGTATGTAATCGATAGACCGGATACGCCAAGATCGTGGAGTAATTATCTTGGCTCCACGGAATACGGTGCCATAATAACTAACAACGCCGGAGGATATAGTTTTTTTCACTCTGCTGCTCAGGGCCGATTTATGCGTCTTCGCTTTAATGCGATCCCTATGGACCAGCCGGGACGCTATATTTACATTCATGACCATGACAGTAAAGATTATTGGTCCGCCTCCTGGCAGCCTGTAGGCAAATCACTCGAGCAGTTTAAATCCCAGTGCCGTCATGGTACTGCTTATACGAAGATTTCCTCTGAATATTCATCTATTAAAACCGAGACGACTTATTTTGTCCCGTTAGGTCGTAGCTTTGAGTGCTGGTTGCTTAAAATAACAAATAGTGACAGCAAAAAAAGAAAATTGAGTCTATTTACTTATGTTGAATATGCCAATAATTGGAAATTGTCACAGGATTCTGTCAACCTGCAATACTCTCAACATATATTAAGGATGAACGTAATTGACAACATTATAGATCATGGCACTAATGTTTTCATGCCTGCCAATCCTGAAAATTTTGGAGATGACGGACAGGGACGTCATACCTTTTTAGCTGTCGTGGGGGCAGATGTTAAAGGTTTTGATACAGACCGTGAGGTTTTTCTTGGGCCTTATCGCTCATATTCCAATCCAATCGTTGTAGAGCAGGGACAATGTAAGAACTCATTAGCTGCAGGAGACAATGGGTGCGGCACACTGCAGGTTGACGTCGAGCTGGAACCGGGTGAGTCCAAAGAATTGGTTGTTCTGATGGGCATTGGCGCCGCTGGCATTGAAGGGAAAAAGGCAAAAGAGGAATTCAGCAATTTAGGGAAAGTTCATGAGGCATTTAACCAATTAAAAAAATACTGGCATTGCCGACTTGAAGGGATGACAGTAGATACGCCCGACCCGGAATTCAACAGTATGATGAATATGTGGAGTCCTTTCAACTGTCTGATGACCTATGCATGGTCGAGAGCGGCCAGTTTGGTTTATAGCGGAGAGAGAGATGGCTTGGGATATCGCGATACAGTGCAAGATATGCTCGGCGTTCTGCATACAATTCCTGAGGAGGCAGGTGAACGCTTAGAACTTATGATAACCGGCCAAGCCTCAACAGGCGGTGCAATGCCACAGGTCTTGCCCTGGGAACACAATCCGGGAAAGGAAAAAGCACCAAAAGAGGAAGAATACCGAGCCGATGATTGTATGTGGTTGTTCAATACGATTCCAGCTTATGTGAAAGAGACCGGCGACATCTCATTCTTTGACAAAGTCCTTCCTTACGCGGACAAAGGGCAAGATACAGTTCTCGGTCATATGAGACGGGCAATCGAATTTAATCTGAGCCGCACCGGCGCTCACGGGCTTCCCTGCGGTTTGCTCGCGGATTGGAATGACTGTCTGGAACTTGGACAAAAAGGCGAAACAGTATTTGTTGCTTTCCAATTACGATATGCGCTGAAAACATATATCGAAATCTGTACTATGTTAGGGAAAACCGATGAAATTAAATGGGCCGAGGATAAGCTAAAGGCTTTGGATGAAAATATAGACAAACACGCGTGGGACGGAGATTGGTACCTTCGGGCGTTCAGGTACGACGGATTAAAATTCGGGTCAAAGGAAACCGAGGAAGCATCCATCTTTTTAAATCCCCAGTCCTGGGCGGTGTATAGCGGTCATGCTTCCAAGGAACAGGCAAAACAAATAATGAGTGCCGTTAAGGAACGTCTTTCAACCGATTATGGCGTTATGATATGTGACCCGCCGATAGAAAAAACCGACCCCAGGGTAATTAAAGCAAGACTTTTTAATAAAGGTATGAAAGAGAACGCCTCTATCTTTTGCCACACACAAGGCTGGGCAGTAATTGCAGAAACTTTGTTGGGCAATGGTGAACAGGCATATCAATATTTCCGGGCATCCATGCCTGCGGCATATAATACAAAAGCTGAGATTCGTCAGATCGAACCTTACGTCTACTGCCAATTCACGCATAGTAAATACAGTCCGCGTTACGGCGCATCGCGCTTACCATGGTTAAGCGGTTCGGCAACGTGGGCCTATTACACCGCAACGCAGTACATTCTCGGCATCCAGCCGGATTACTTAGGACTGAAGATTGACCCCTGTATTCCCTCTTCATGGAGACAATTTAGGGTCACCAGAGAGTTCAGAAAGAAAACACTGAATATCAAGGTTCAAAATGTCTCAGGGGTACAAAAGGGGGTAAAGAAAATAGTCATCAATGAAGAAGAATTTGAGAACAATTTTATTCCATTTAATAAGATGAAAGAAAATAACGACGTCGTTGTTGTGATGGGATAAAAGGATTAAGTTCTATGAAAAGATTATTATTTGGTTTCTTTTCAATTGAGAACACGAAGATTCATTCGACAGTCGCTGCAATCATTTTGCTCTCCACTTTTGCCGCCGCATTCGGTATGGAGGCGGCCCCCAAACCTCAAGACAAGCTTACCGAGGTAAGTGCGAACCCTGCTCTGCGAAGCGCTTCGCAGAGCACGAGTATCCGGCTGAATTCGCTGGGTTTTCTTCCCTCGATGCAGAAGAAAGCCACGATTATATCCAAGTGTTCGGATTTCGCAGTGAAAAGGGCGACAGATAGCAATACGGTTTATTCCGGCAAGGTAACTGGGCCGTTTTATCAGGCCGATGTAAATCAAGCCGTATATATTGCGGATTTTTCCGAAGTAAATGAGCCGGGCAGATACTACCTCGACGTGCCGGGTGCCGGCAAATCTTATGAGTTTGAGATTGGCGACAAGGTCTACAACTTCGCCCTTTATACGGCTATGCGAGCCTTTTATCTGTGGCGATGCGGCACGGCTGTCGAGGGCGAGTTCAACGGCAAACATTATTCTCACGCCGCGTGCCATACAGACGATGGCTGGCTGGATTACATCAGCGAGCCGAACAGCAGAAGAGATGGCACGGGTGGCTGGCACGATGCCGGCGATTACAATAAATACGTAGTTAATGCGGGCATTACAGTTGCATCGTTGTTTCTTGCTTGGGACCATTACCAAAATGAACTCAAAGGCCTCTCGCTCGATATTCCCGATACGGCGCCGGGTTATCCGGATTTTCTGAAGGAAATAAAATGGGAGATTGACTGGCTTTTCAAGATGCAGTATCCGGACGGCTCCGGAAGGGTCTCGCATAAGCTAAGCGCCCTGCGGTTTTGTCCGTTCATTATGCCGGAAGATGAGAAGGACAAGCGATACTATGCTGAATGGAGCTCAGCGGCGACGGCTGATTTCGTTGCGATGATGGCTATGTCGGCCAGATACTTCAAGCCCTACGATGCTAGATATGCGCAAAGGTGTCTGGACGCGGCCAAGAAGAGTTACGCTTTTCTAAAGAATAACCCGGAAAACAAACAGTTTGAGCGGAAGCCTTTTAGAACAGGTGGTTATATTACTTCCGACCAGGACGACAGGTTGTGGGCGGCGGCGGAGATGTGGGAGACGACGGGTGAGCCGAACTATCTTAGAGATTTCGAAAGAAGCACTTGGCACCTTAACGACAAGATAAGCTATTACTGGGATTGGAGCGATGTCAAAAACCTTGGCATGTTCACGTATCTGCTGAGCAAGAGAGAGGGCAAAAGAGATTCAATCGTGGCCGATATACGGCGGGACCTGCTTACGACGGCGGATTCGCTTGTTGCCAAGGTGAAGAAGGATGTATACGGCAGGTGCCTAGGCGGTGAGTACAGGTGGGGCTGTAATGGAACGGTCGCCAGAGAGGTGATTACCTTGATGGTGGCTAACAAGGTATCGCCGAACCCGGATTACGTTAATACTGCGCTGGATGCTATAGGGCACTTGTTCGGAAGGAATTATTACGGCCGGTCCTATGTTACCGGCCTTGGATATCTACCGCCTATGAATCCGCATTCGAGACGTTCGGGCGCCGACGAGATTGAAGAGCCGTGGCCGGGTTATATCATCGGAGGCGGGCATTCCGCGACGGACTGGCAGGACGTCAGACGAAGTGCCAGCACCAATGAAATCGCTATCAACTGGCAGGCCGCCTTAGTCTATGCGCTTGCGGGATTTACCAACGCCCAATCCCGGTAAGACCGCAGGATAAACATCTCGATTTTAGTGTTGACATGCAAGCCCGTCTGCTTATATAACAATCGGTTAATTATCAAAAAGCTGGTGTGACTACGCTAAGGATTATCGTTCTGATATATTTTATAAGCATCAAAATAAGGAGATAATTTGCAGCTTCACAGCCTTGATATCGGCATCATTATTGCCTATCTGGTTGTTATTGTTATCGCCGGACTTATCCTCTCTCGGCGCGCCGGGCAAAACATCGACTCGTACTTTCTGGGGGGCAAGAAGATTCCCTGGTACTATCTTGGCATAGCCAATGCATCGGGGATGTTCGATATCACAGGGACGATGTGGCTGGTGACATTATTCTTTGTATATGGCGTCAAGAGCACCTGGATTCCGTGGGTCTGGCCAACGTTTAATCAGGTCTTCCTGATGATATACCTCTCAGTGTGGCTTCGCCGTTCAGGGGTAATGACCGGTGCAGAGTGGATACGCAAGCGTTTCGGCCACGGCCTCGGGGCGGAACTCTCGCACATCA
>CAZTWR010000157.1:0-4694 GCA_964618055.1 uncultured Pirellulales bacterium
GTGATTCAAAATCAAGCGAAAAGGCTGAATCGGCTGATTGAAGACATACTGAATACTTCGCGCATAGAATCGGGTCTGATAAAGGTAAAAAAGAGACCTGTCAGCTTGGCAATACTGATAGAAGAACAATTACGAATGATAAGAAGTTACGCCGAAGAGAAGAACATCGAGATTATTGGACAAAAGCCGATTGTTTTCGACCGGGTGTATGTAGATAAGGATATGATTTCACAGGTTATTGTTAATCTGCTCAGTAACGCCGTTAAGTATACTCCCCGCGGAGGCTCAGTAAAAATTGAAACTGAGGTTGACGAAATCGCAAGTCTGGCACGAGTCGGTATAACTGATACGGGAATTGGGATTCCTGAGGATGAAATCGAACATGTCTTTGATAAGTTTTACAGGGTTGGTGCAAATAAGAAACAAACAGAAGGGACAGGGTTGGGACTTAACCTTGTTAAACAAATAGTTGAAAAAATGCACAATGGCCGGGTATTCGTTACAAGTGAAGCCGGTGCAGGCAGTACATTTGGCTTTGAGCTGCCTCTGGCAACTGCAGAGGTAGTGAAAGCGTGAAGTATATTTGTTTGAGATACGAGGAGCTTTTTGGAGACAGGGTAATGGCGGAAAGAAAAGTTTTAGTTGCGGACGATGAGATACATATCATTCATGTGGTGTCGATAAAGCTTCGTAATAATGGCTATGAGGTGATATCGGCGGAGAATGGCGACGAGGCCTTTGCGCTGGCTTGTGAAGAGAAGCCGGACATTATCGTTGCGGATTTTCAGATGCCCGGTATGACAGGACTGGAACTTGTGCGAAAACTTCGGCAGAACAAAATGACGAAGGATATACCGGTGATTATGTTGACGGCAAGAGGTTTTGCTGTTGAAGATAAGGAAAAGAAAGAACTGGAGATATCAGAGCTTCTCAGTAAGCCGTTTAGCCCCAAGGAGTTGTTAAGAAGCATCGAGGATATTCTATATCAGAGGGCGGTAATGCGAAATAAATGATGATGCCTGCACCCCCATTGCTGTCTGCGACAGCAGACAAGGGGGTTTCGCAGGCACAGGTGTGTTTTTGGATTTGAAAAAGCTATGTTGGATACAACTGAAAGAGATTTAAGCCGGTTACAACTGCGTGAATTAAAAAGATTTGGCAGTAAGGTGAACAAGTTCGGCGTCAATTTCGCAGTTTGTGATGCTGATAGCGAAGTGATATTGCTGTGCGACGGCGGCAAATTTAAAAGCGACCAAGAGCAGTTAAAAAGGTCGAGCCAGCGAGTTTTAAATCAAAACGACGAGGGAAGTGGCGCTGAGACGGAGGTACAAGTTTACCAATGTGACGAAGGTAATCAAGTTCTGTCTGCTGTTCTGAAATTGGATGGTGAAACTGTTGGAGCGGCTTTGATTGACTTGGGCGAAAAGAGAACGGATAGTAACAGCACAGGGCGGATAAAAAAAGAAGACTATACGCTAAAGGAGATTTTTAGCGAGATGCTTGCGCTTCTGGCAGAGAATTTTCAAGCGGTGACCGAAGCTGAGAAACAAATTGAAATGGTCAGTAATGAGCTGGCGCAAACCTATGAGGAACTGGTGCTGCTTCACAAGCTCAGCACAAATATGAAGATTACTGAACCAGATGCTAACTTTCTTCAGGTGGCTTGTGACAGCTTAACCGATATTGTCGGTGTCGAGGGTATGGCAATATTGCTGGAAAAGACCATAGATGGCGAAAAGCGGCTGGTTTTATCTGCGGGGTTAGGGCTGATAGATGTAAATGAACAAATGGCTGGTATTTTAAAAAACCGATTAGTAGAGGAAATAAACAGTGGGCAAGAAGCATTGCTGGATAGTGAAGTGGATTCGCCTTTCAAATATGACTGGCCGGAGGGTATAAAAAATATTATTGCGGTGCCTTTTTGGGGCAAAGAGAAAACGGGAGCGCATTTTGTGGAGGGAGCACAAAATAGCAACTCTATAATAGGACTGATGGTTGCGATAAACAGAATCGATAAGCCGGACTTCGACAGCACGGATGCAAAACTGTTTAATTCAGTGGCTAACGGATGTGCCATTTTTATCGATAATGAGAGACTATTCAAGGACATCGAAGAATTATTTATAGGTTCGCTAAAAGCGTTAACAAGCAGTATTGATGCTAAAGACCAATACACGCGCGGCCATTCTGAAAGGGTTGCGTTTATCTCTCGGTGGATTGCCGAGAGGATGGGCGGAGAAGAACCGTTAAAAGAAGAGCAGATACACAAGATTTATTTGGCTGGATTATTGCACGATATAGGAAAAACAGGAATAGACGAATCGGTGTTGCGTAAGGAAGGCAAGCTGAGTGAGCAAGAGCTAAACCAGATGAGAAAACATCCATCGATAGGGGCAGGTATTTTAAGTGAAATAAAACAGATGCGTGATATCGTGCCAGGTGTATTGTGTCACCATGAGCGAGCCGACGGCAAGGGTTATCCCAATGGTTTAGTGGGCGAGCAGATACCATTGATGGGCAAGATTATTGGACTGGCAGATAGTTTTGATGCAATGACATCGAAGCGCACTTACAGAGGCGCGATGACCGTAGAAGAAGCACGGGCGGAAATAGAGAGGGGATTGGGCACACAATTTGATGAGGAAGTAGGAAGGGCATTTATCAATAGTGATGTCCATCAACTCTGGGATATTATGCAAGGTGGACTTACTGAAATTTATGGGAGCGGTAATTTATCAGAATATGGCACTGCCGCTGTGGGGGCATTAGTCAGATGAAAGTTAGAACACAAGACTATAACGATGTTGCGGTTGTGGAACTGCAAGGTGAATTGGACAGTGAATCTATCGAACTGTTTCAAAATACGGTTGCCGACGTAATCGCCGCACACAAGGCTGGCATTGTACTTGATATGAGCGATGTAGGGTTCATTGACAGTGCTGGATTGGAACAATTGTTGTGGGTGCGGGATTACTGCAATGAGAACAACTGCCAGTTTAGATTGGCAGGACTTGATGAAACTCTCACGAAAATTCTGGAAGTTACTCGACTTGAAAATGAATTCGACCGCTACGCAGAACTTGCTGAGGCAGTAAAGAGTTTTGCGTAAAAAACCCCCTTTTCTGTCTTCGACAGAAGACAAGGGGGTTGATAATTGAAATACGAGGTATCAAGGAAAGCTATGGGTCGGATATCAGTGGAAAACAAGATGCAGCTTGGTCAATTGCTGTTAGGGCGTGGTGTTGTTACACAAGAGCAGATTGAGAAGGCTCTTGCTGAACAGAAAGAAAAGGGGCATCGCAAGCTGCTCGGTGAGCTTTTGGTCGAGATGAATTATTGCACGGAGAATCAAATAGCCTCGGCGCTTGCTGAGGCGTATGATGTGCCTTATGCCCAAGTTAGTCCGAAGATATGCGATGCAAAGGTTCTCGATACTTTGCCAAGGGAATTTCTTGAAGAACATATCATCCTACCGCTGTTTAAGGTAAGAGATGAACTTACGGTGGCGGTGAGCGAGCCAACAAACGTATTTTTGATAGATGAGATAGAGCGTATAAGCGGCTGTAAGGTGCAGATAGTCTGCGCGACGGCAAAGGATATCAAGGCCACACTGGAAACATATTTGCCGGCGGCGAATGTCTTTGTCATTGATGATATTATCGATGAGGAAGGACTGGAAGACTTTACGCTGATAGACAAGTATACAGCGGATATAAGTAATCTCGAAGAGATAGCCAGCCAACCGCCGGTTGTTAAACTGGTTAATTACCTGCTTTACAACGCCGTGCAGGAAAATGCCAGTGACATTCATATAGAACCAGATGATAAGAAACTACGTGTCCGATACAGAGTCGACGGCAAGCTTTACGAAAGGATGCGTCCACCCCATCAGATGTATTCTGCGATTGTTTCGCGTATCAAGATAATGGCTGAGCTGGATATAGCTCAGCGCCGGCTGCCTCAAGACGGTGGTATTCATGTCTTAATGGAAGGCAGACCGATTGATTTACATGTGTCAGTTATGCCGGGCAACTTTGGTGAAAAGGCAGTTATCAAAATTATTGACCCACAGAAGATTCTCTTTAGTTTTGAATCTCTTGGATTTACCTACGAGAACCTCCGGCTATTCAGGAAAGTAATACAATCCCCCAATGGTATAGTTTTGGTAACAGGACCAACCGATTCAGGGAAAAATACTACCCTTTACGCAGCTCTGGCTGAATTAAACAGCGAGGATGTTAATATCTGCACAGTTGAAGACCCGGTAGAGTGCAATATAGCGGGTATAAATCAGTTTCAGGTTAATGAAAGTGTAGGTTTTCAATTCTCGACAGCATTGCAAAGTTTGTTAAGACAAGACCCTGATATCATAATGATTGGTGAGATTCGAGATAAGGCCATAGCAAATATTGCTGTGCAGGCGGCGCTGGCGGGTCATTTGGTTCTGTCGACTTTGCATACAAGTGACGCGCCCAGTGCTGTAACGCGTTTGCTGGACCTTGACGTTGCTTCTTATCTTGTAAGTGCTTCGCTAATTGCTGTTTTGGCACAACGCTTAGTACGTAAGGTGTGTCCGGCTTGTAAGACGGAGTATGAACCTACCAACAGTATTAGGAGGGCGGTGAAGAATCTATGTGGCGAGGTTGAGAAATTTTACCGTGGTGTAGGTTGTAAAAAATGCCGGAACACCGGGT